>JAYQUR010000021.1:0-19295 GCA_038148075.1 Alphaproteobacteria bacterium
GAGAACGATCGCGTCGACCTTCTGCGCACGCTGAACGAAATGGAAAGCAGCCTCGATGTCGCGAAGACGCGCAACCAGGCGCTGGCGAGCGAGCTCGAGGCGACGGGTGCGCAGTTGTCTGCGGCGCTCAACGATCGCAAGCATGCGACCGAGCATGGCATGAAGCTCGGCGAGCGCGTCGAGGTGCTTCACGGCAAACTCGAGGATCTGCGCGACACCCAGACCGGTCTTCTCGGCCGGCTCGCCGAAACCTCCCAGGCCGAAAGCGCCCGCCTCACCAAAATTCTCTCGTCCACCGGCTTGGATGTCGAGCGCATGCTGGCCGCCAACGGCGGCGGCGCGACGGCGCAGGGCGGACCGTTCGAGGCGGCCGGGCGTGCCGCCAAGGGAAAGCGGACGACGCCTGACGAAACGCTGGAGCTGGCGCTCGCGGAAGCGGACGGGCACCTGGACCGGCTCGAGGGGCTTCGGCGGACGATCCGGAACGTGCCACTGATCGCCCCGCTCGATGCCTACTATGTGTCCAGCCGGTACGGAAAGCGCAAGGATCCGATCAACGGCGAAGTTGCGATGCACAGGGGGCTGGATTTCGGCGCCCGCTATCGGTCGCCCGTCTTTGCGACTGCGCCCGGCGTCGTCAAATACGCGGGCTGGAGAGGTCATTACGGCCGCTTCGTCGAAATCGATCACGGCAACGGTATTACGACGCGGTACGGCCACCTGCGACGGATACACGTAAAACACGGGCAAAAGGTCGAATTTCGCGATAAGATTGCCGAAATGGGCAATTCGGGGCGCAGCACCGGCACTCATTTGCATTACGAGATCGTAGTAGACGGCGACACCGTAGATCCGATGAAATTTCTGAAAGCGGGGAAAGATGTTTTCAAAGGATAAGGAACCCGGAGAGCGTCGTTCGAACGGAACGCCCTCCATATTGAGCAAGGGCATGCAGGTCACCGGCGACATCGATGCGGACGGAGAGGTTCAGATCGACGGTATCCTCACCTGCGACATCAAGTGCGCGAAGCTCACGATCGGCGAGTCCGGCAAGGTGAACGAGGCGGTCCTTGCTGACGACTGTCTGGTTCATGGGGAAGTGATCGGGCAGATCCGCGCGGATTCCGTGACGCTGTCGCGGTCGTCGCGCGTCGAGGGCGATGTGCTGCACGACACGCTGGCGATCGAACCCGGCGCGCGGCTCGAAGGTCATTGCCGTCGGATCGAGAGCGAAGACAACGACCCTAAGCTCGATCTGGTCGTCACGGACGTCGATAAAAGCGCGTTCTGACGCCTAGCCGGCGCCGATGGCGTCGGCGAACAGGGCGGCATCGACGTTGCCGCCCGACAGGACCACGCAGACAGTCCGGTCCACGACGTCGATCTTCCGGTGAAGCACGGCCGCAAGTCCCGCGGCGCCTCCCGGCTCGACAACCAGCTTTGCGTCTTCGAAGGCCGCGCGCATCGCGTTCTTGACCTCCTCGTCAGTCACGGCTGCGCCGCCGGACAGGTGCGCCCGGTTGATCCGGAAAGTCAGTTCGCCCGGCGCTTCCACGAGAAGCGCATCGCAAATCGATGTTTCGCCGGGCCGATTGCGCTCGCGGATGCCGGAGGCCAGGGATCTGGCCGTGTCGTCGTAGCCGGCCGGCTCCGCAGCGTGGATCTCCAGCTCGGGCCAGGCATCGTGCAGCGCGATGGCGCAACCGGCGATCAGTCCGCCGCCCGAGCACGGCACCACAGCGACGTCCGGCACGATTCCCGTCTCCCCGCAGTGCTCGACGATCTCCAGCGCCAACGTGCCCTGACCGGCAATGACGTCGGGGTGGTCGAAGGGCGGCACCAGGACAGCACCGGTCTTCGCGATGATGCTCGCGGCGATCCCTTCGCGATCCTCCGTATCGCGATCGTAAAGCACGACCTCCGCACCGTAGGCGCGGGTGTTGGCGATCTTCACGGCGGGTGCGTTCGACGGCATCACGATCGTGGCGGGAATGCCGAAGCGCTGTGCGGTCAGCGCGACGGCCTGCGCATGGTTGCCGGACGAGAAGGCAATGACGCCGCGCCGCCGTTCTGCGTCGGGCAGTTTGGAGATGCGGTTCCACGCGCCTCGAATCTTGAAGGCGCCCATCGGCTGGAACGTCTCGCACTTGAGAAGAACGCGCGCGCCGATACGGTCGTTGAGCCGGGAGGATTCCAGAAGCGGCGTTCTGACGGCGGTTCCGGCGAGCCGTTCGGCGGCGGCCCGGATGTCGGCAATATCGGGAATTCCGTCAGTGTGTGCCGAGGAAGGCATCGAGCGCCGCCTTGGATTCCGGTTCCGCGAGCGTCGGCACATGGCCGCATCGCGGAACCTCGATCGCAATCATGTCGGGTTTGGATTCCTGCATGCGCCGGAAGCAGTCGGGAGAGAGGATGTCCGATTCCGCGCCGCGAAGCGCCAGTACCGGTACGTTCTTGAGCGACCGGAAGATCGGCCACATGTCCGGCACTTTATAGGAAGGGTCGAGAATCGGCTTGACGATGTCGACATCCCAGTCGAAGCGCAGCCTGCCGTCGTCGCATTCGCGGAACGTGTTCTGCGCCACCTTCAGCCAGATGCCCTCGTCCTGGAACGTCAGGTTGGGCAGCATCTTCTTGATCGTCTCTACGGCGTCTTCCCAGCTGTCCTGCGGGCGGTCCTCGCGCATATAACCGATGATGAACGCGAGCCCGCCGGTTTCGACCTCGGGGCCGATATCGTTCAGGACGACCCCGGCGAGGGCGCCGGGCATCGCCGCTCCCATTCCCATCCCGAGGATGCCGCCGAGCGACGTACCCACCACGATGACGCGGTGGACGTTCAGCGCCGACAGGATGTCGTGGATGTCGCGGAGATAGGTGCGCGGGTCGTAGTTGTAGGGGTCGGGATCGTAGTCGGACCTTCCGCGGCCTCGGTAATCCGGCGAAATCACCCGCCGGCCGTCGCGGCTATAGCGTTCTGCCAGCCCGTCGAAATCCTTCGAGTTGCGCGTCAACCCGCCGAGACAAAGCAGGGGCGGGCGGGGATCGAGCGGATTACCGTAGTCCCTGAGGTAAAGCGACAGATTGTCCTGGGCAGTAACCCGCCGTTCGACGTAGGGCATCAGGTCCCGATCAGCGGCGGAAGATCCGACAGCGTCTTGATCTCCACATGGGGCTTTGCAGGCAAATATTCGCGCGGCTGCGAGAACCGGTTGACCCATGCGACCACGAAGCCGAATGCGCCCGCGCCGTGGGCGTCCCAGCCGTTCGACGACATGAACGCGATTTCGTTGGGGGCGACCTTCAGCGAGTCGACGGCGATCTGGTAGACGGACGGATGCGGCTTGAAGATTCCGACGTCCTCGACCGAGAGGATGGCGTCGAGCTTGTCGTAAATGCCCGCGGTCTTGGCGGCTGAAATCAGCATCGAGGGGGCGCCGTTAGACAGAATGGCCGTTTTCTTGCCTGCGTCCTTAAGGGCATCGAGAACGTCGCCGACTTCCGGGTAAGCCTCGAGCTGCAGGTAGAGTTCCATCAGCTTTGCGCGGAGCCCCGGATTTTCGATGCCGATTTTCTTCATCGCGAAATCGAGCGCGTCGCCGGTGATTTGCCAGAAGTCCTCGTGGCGGCCCATCAGGCTCCGGAGCCACGTGTATTCGAGCTGTTTCTGGCGCCAAATGTTGGAGAGTTCGTCGGCACTGTCGCCGATCTCGCCGCGCAGTCGCGCGGCGGCGGAGTGGACGTCGAAAAGCGTGCCATAGGCATCGAACACGCAGGCTTTCACGGCGTCGAAGCTGGGGTCGGACATCGGGAGGCTCCTTGCTTGCGCTAACTTAGCTTTCGCGGATGCGCGCGGCAACGGGAGCGGGGCTAACGGGCGAGGTCCTTGACGATCGCTTCCGACAGCAAGGGACCTTCGAGGCGGATACGATATATCTGGAGATTTTCCAGAACGCGTTGCACATAGTTCCGCGTCTCGCGATAGGGGATCATCTCGACCCAGTCTATCGCATCCGTGGCGGGGTCGCCCGGGTCGCCGAACTCCCGCGTCCAGCGTCCCGCCGCTCCGGGGCCGGCATTGTAGGCCGCGATGGACAGGATGTACGAGCCGTTGAACCGTTCCAGCATCCGCCCCAGATACGCCCTGCCGAGCCGAAGATTGTAACCGGGATCGGAGGTCAGCCGATTGCGCGAGAACTTCTCCTTCAGATGTCCCGCGACCGAACGCGCCGTCCCGGGCATTAGCTGCATCAGTCCGCGCGCGCCCGCACGGCTGATCGCGCGCGGGTCGAAGTTGCTTTCCTGTCGGGCAATGGCGTGGACGAGCGCCGGTTCGGGCGTTCCGTTCCGGAGCGGAATGACGGGATAGGCGAACTCGGCGAGCAGAACCCCGTCGAGTTGGGCTTTTCGCGCGGCGCGGACGCTCAGATCAGGGCGCTGCAGCGATGCGCCGAGTTCCGCAACCAGCCGATAGGCTTCATGCGTGCCGGCTTCGGCTGTCAGCCGGTCCACGAACGGGCGGACCAGGTCCGCTGCGCCGATCTGGGTGAGCATGCGGGCGGCGCGAACGCGGCTGTCCTTCTCGAAGGCGGCAGCGGCTTTGAGCTCCGCCGCGGCTTTGCTGCTCCGCAGGTCGACGCGCCCGCCGTTCCGCGCGGCGGCCAGCTGTCCGTAATAGGTCGTGCCATGCGTCGCGGCGGCGGCGAACTGACGTGCCGCTGCGGAGCGATCGCCCGCGTCCTCGAGCGCGCGTCCGAGCCAGTATGAAGCGCGCGCCTTGCTGATCGGATAGGTCACCTTTTCGGCGAGCGCAGAGAAATGTTCCGCAGCGACTTTCGGCTCTCGCAGGTAGCGGAGCGCGATCCAGCCGGAGAGCCATTCCGCTTCGGCGAAGCGGGCGCCTTCGGTCAGTCCGTTGGCTTTCGCCAGGCGATAGGCCTCGGATATGTGGCCTTTGGTCAGCAACCGGCGGGCCAGGATAGAGCGTTCCGTCCACCAAAGCTCGGCGTACGGCGCATCCGCCGGAACGTCCTTCAGGAGATCGTATGCGTCCGCATCGCGGTCCTTTCGGCGGCGCCAGCGCACGCGCTCGTAAACAAAGCCCGGATCGTTCTGCAGTTTCTCCGGCGTGCGACCGATATGCCAGTCGACGCCGCCGCTGAACGCGCGCATCGAAATCCGCGCCATTCCGGCACGCCGGTGCGTCTCGTCCACGAGCGGCATCATACGCTTGGCCTGCGAGTGAAGCCCGCGCCACAACAGCGAATCGAGGCGCGAGACGTGGTCGTCTTTGGTCAGATGCTTGCTGTAGGCGCGACGGAACCGGCGTTCCTGCTTGCGTCCGAAGGTTCCGTTGATCCAGGTCTCCCGGATCAATGGAACGGCGCGCTTCGTGTCGCCGGTCGCCATAAGGGCGGCGATAAGCCGGATGCTCCTGTCGGTCGAGCGTGCCGGGTACGTCCCGAACCATTTCAGCGCTTCGGCATCCGGAATGCCTGCATCCATCGCGGTTTCGGCATGCCTCAGCAGCGCATTCCTGTAAGGCCAGTCGGGACGTTTCTCGAGAAACCGGACATAATCCGCGAAACGGCGGTTGTTCCCGCGCCGGGTCATCTCCATCCAGTCGACGAGATCGGCGGCGATCGGGTCGGACACGCGATACGCCTGCCGCCTGGCGGCCGGCCAGTGATTTCGTTCTGCCGCCTTGTATGCGGCCGCGAAGGCCTCGGCGTCTTTCTTCGACAGAGGCTGGGCGCCCTGCGCGGTCGCCACAGCCGTTACCGCCGCGAGAGCGGCGGCCGCCGCGAACATCCGTATTTGCGCAAAAAGCTTCATTCAGCGCCGTTCCCGTATCGCCAGGCTAGAGCCTCACCGGGTACGGTTAAATCCCGGTTAACGGCGATTTTGCGTGCATGCTAGCGCGGGCGGGTCGCCGCGACAAACGCTTCCGTGACTAGCCGGTTCGCTTGCCGCGGCACGGGTGCGCTTGTATGGTGCACGACACTGAAACGGAACAATTTTTCCGGAGACCGGCCGCTATGTTCAATGGGTCCATCTGTGCCCTCATCACGCCGTTTCGCGACGGAGAAGTCGACGAAAAGGCATTCGGCGAATTCGTCGAATGGCAGATCGAGGAAGGCACGCACGGCCTCGTCCCCGTCGGGACGACCGGTGAATCCCCGACGCTGAGCCACGACGAGCACAAGCGCGTGGTGGAGATGTGCATCGAGGTTGCGGACCGGCGTGTGCCGGTGATCGCGGGTGCGGGCTCAAACTCCACGGCCGAGGCGGTGGAGCTGACGCAGCACGCGAAGCAGGCGGGCGCGGATGCCGCACTGGTCGTGACGCCCTATTACAACAAGCCGACGCAGGAGGGGCTCTACGCCCATTTCGCGGAAATCAACAAGATCGGCCTGCCGATCATCATCTACAATATCCCCGGCCGGTCGGTGATCGACATGAGCGTCGCGACGATGGCCCGCTGCGCCGAGCTGGAGAACGTCATCGGGGTCAAGGACGCGACGGCGGCCGTCGGCCGGGCGACCGAGCAGAAGCTCGCCTGCGGCGACGATTTCTGTCAGCTCTCCGGCGAGGACGTGACCCAGCTCGGGTTCCTTGCCCAGGGCGGCGTCGGCTGCATCTCGGTGACGGCGAACGTCGCGCCCAAGCTGATGTCGGAAATGCATGTCGCCTGGCAGGAGGGCAAGGTCGCGGAAGCCCAGCGGATCAACGAACGGCTGACCCCGTTGCACACCGACCTGTTCTGCGAAGCCAATCCCGGTCCCGTGAAGTACGCGGCCAGCCTCCTCGGCAAGTGCGAGGAGGAGCTTCGACTGCCCCTGGTGCCGATAACCGAGGCGTCGCGGGCGAAGGTCGAGCGTGCGATGCGGCACGCCGGACTGCTCAACTGACGGCAGCCTGAATGGCGCAATTCGACATCTCGGCGCAGCGTCTCGCGGCGCAGAACCGCAAGGCGCGCCACAATTATGAAATCGAGGAGACGGTCGAGGCGGGGCTCGTTCTGACGGGCAGCGAAGTGAAGGCGCTGCGCGAAGGGCGGGCGAATATCGCGGAGTCCTACGCCAAGGCCGACAAGGGCGAGGTCTGGCTGATCAACGCCCACATCCCGGAATACAAGCAGGCCGGTCAGTTCAACCACGAACCGCGCAGGCCGCGAAAGCTTCTTCTCAAGAAGCGCGAAATCGACAAGTTGCTCGGGGCGGCCGAGCGCGAGGGCATGACGCTCGTTCCGCTGAAGCTCTATTTCAACAGGCGCGGCATCGCCAAGCTCGAGCTCGGCGTCGGCAGGGGCAAGAAGAGCTACGACAAGCGCGAAACGCAGAAGCGCCGCGACTGGGACCGCCAGAAGGCGCGGCTGATGCGCGAGAAGGGCTGAGTTCGTGGCGGACGGCCCCGAGGATCTCGAAAAACTGGCCGGCTATCGCGAGAAGCTCGTCCGGCGCAAGCAGGAATGGGCGCGCGAGGGCCGCCTGCTGACCGAAGAGACGGGGGCGGGCGGGGGGCGCCCGCGCCTGCCGCCCGGGCAACGGCTGGTCGAGAAATGGCCGGTCCTCGACCTGGGCGTCCAGCCGGAAATTCCCAAGGACAAGTGGATCTTCGTCATCGACGGGCTCGTCGAGAACCCGATCAGGTGGAAGTGGGACGATTTCATCGCCCAGCCGCAAATCTCGATGACGTCAGACATCCATTGTGTGACCGGCTGGTCGCGCTACGACAACCTGTGGACGGGCGTCCACGTCGCCCATCTGCTCGAGGCATGCCGCCCCGAGAAGGAGGCGCAACACTGCCTCTTCTACTCCTCGGACGGCTATACGACGAACATCCAGCTCGACCGGTTCGCCGACGAGGATGTGCTGCTCGCCCACTCGTGGAACGGCGAGTACCTGACGAAGGAGCATGGCGGGCCGGTCCGCGCGGTCGTTCCGAAATGGTATTTCTGGAAAAGCGCCAAGTGGATCCGCCGGATCGAATTCCTGGCCGAGGACGACAAGGGCTTCTGGGAAGACCGCGGCTATCACAACGACGGCGATCCGTGGAAGGAGGAGCGGTACGCGTAGGCGGCGTCAGGCGTCGAGCCTGTTCCGGATCGCCGCGAACACGTTCTCGAACATTTCTTCGGTAAGCCGGCCCGTGTTCGTGTTGTAACGCGAGCAATGATAACTGTCGGCGAGGATCAGGCCGGTCGTTAGCGTGTGCATCGCCTCGTGGGCGAACTTGTAGTCCGCGCGCCGCTCGCCGAGCGTCGTCAGGACCGTATTGTGGGCGATGCCGCCGAGCGCGACGATCACTTCCAGATTCTTCATTGCGGAGATTTCCGAAACGAGAAACGGCCGGCAGGCGGCAATCTCCGCCCCCACCGGCTTGTTCTCGGGCGGGACGCAGCGGACGCCATTGGCGATGCGGCAATCGACGAGATCGAGGCTGTCGCCGGCATGACGGTCGTAGGCACCCGTCGTGAAACCGAACTTGCCGAGCGTCGCGTAGAGGAGATCTCCGGCGTAGTCGCCGGTGAACGGCCTGCCGGTGCAGTTTGCGCCCTTCAATCCCGGGGCAAGGCCGACGATCAGGAGCCGCGCCTCTATCGGGCCGAACGACGGGACCGGCGCGTTATGCCAGTCCGGCCAGGCGGCCCGGTTGCGTTCGCGGAACTCGACCAGGCGCGGGCAGAGATCGCAGTCCGGCGCCGGGGCGTCGGGCAGGGTCGGGGCGGGGCTCACGCGTCCTGATAGACGTCGTCGTCGTCGTCGTCGAAGTCGGGCTCCGGATCTGCCGGGGTCGGCCCGCGGTTGATCGGACGGCGGACCACAGCCGGCATCTCGTCGGCTTCGCGGCGGTTCTCTCTCGCGATGTTCTTTGCGAGGTCCTGGAGTTCGACGAACGTGTCGGCCTGTCTGCGGAGTTCGTCCGCAACCATCGGCGGCTGCGCGCGGAAGGTGCTGACCACCGAGACCCGTACGCCGCGGCGCTGGACAGCCTCGACCAGACGCCGGAAATCTCGGTCGCCGGAAAACAGAACCGCATGATCGATGTGGGTCGCCATCTCGAGCATGTCGATGGCGAGCTCGATGTCCATGTTGCCCATGACCTTCCGGCGACCCGAGGCGTCGGTATGTTCCTTCAGGGGCTTGGTCACCATCGTGTAGCCGTTATAGTCGAGCCAGTCGATCAGCGGCCGGATCGGCGAATATTCCTGGTCTTCCGCCAGCGCTGTGTAATAGAACGCGCGGACCAGATGGCCGCTCTTGCGAAAGAGGTCGAGAAGGTTCTTGTAATCGATATCGAATCCGAGGGAACGCGCTGCAGAATAAAGATTCGGGCCGTCGATAAACAACGCTATGCGTTCGTTACTGTTGAAATGCATCATCTCCGAAGTCCGTTGTGTAAGGGTCGAGAATTCGCTGCCTCAATAAGGCACGTTCGCCGTTAACATTCGCATTCGGGAACAGGGCGCATAAATATAGCATTTCCATTGTATGTCAAATATTTGCGGCTTGGCTGAAGGATGAAGATCGTCGCTATCGGCTCGAATCTGAACGTTCCGGGCATCGACGGTCCCGCCGCGGTCTGCGAGGCGGCGCTCGAGCGCCTGGAAACCGTCGGAATCGATGTTTTGGCCCGATCGGGCTGGTACCGGAGCGCGGCCGTACCGGCTTCCGACCAGCCGGATTTCATCAATGGCGTCTTGTCGGTCGGATGGACTTCCGGCCCGGCGGCCCTGATGGCGAAACTCCATGAAATCGAAGAGGAATTCGGCCGGATCCGCTCCGTGCCCAATGCCGCCCGGACCCTCGATCTGGATCTCGTCGACTATGACGGAATGGTCCGCGAGGGGCCCGGCTCGCCGGTTTTGCCGCACCCGCGGATGAGGGAGCGGTCATTCGTGCTGATGCCGCTTGCCGAGCTTGCGCCCGACTGGCGGCACCCCGTCGACGGGATGTCCGTGACGGCGTTGCTGGCGGCGCTGCCGCCGGGGCAGGACTGTGTGCGGACCCCGCCGTCCGGTGGGGCCTAACCGCTTATGAATTCTTGCTTTTGCCCTCCGAAAACCTTATATAACCGCCATTCCCGAAGCAGGAGATTTTGACAGATGGCCCGCGTTACCGTCGAAGATTGCGTATTGAAGGTTCCGAACCGGTTCAAACTCGTCATGATGGCCGCCCAGCGGTCGCGCGAGCTTTCGGTCGGCGGCGAACTGACGGTCGATCGCGACAACGACAAGAATCCCGTCGTGGCGCTGCGCGAAATCGCGGACGAGACCATCGGTCTCGACGAGCTCGAAAACTCCATTGTCGAAGGGCTGCAGCGGAACCTCGATGTGGACGAGCTTATCGACGAAGACGACGAAATGCTCAGCGTGACCGATGCGCTGACCGAGCTTGCCAATCTTGTCGATACTGCCGGCGATACGAGCGCGGCGATCGAGGCTGCTCCCGTGGTGTCGGACGACGACACGCCCGATATCGGGGGCATTTTCCGGGACGTCGGCGAAGAGGACGTCGACAAGGAAGCCTGACCCCGGTCGGAGGGCGAATGGACCGGTCCGGCAAGTCCTTTCCGAAATTCGTGAATGACTGCCGCTACTCGCGGCGGCTTGTCTCGTGATACGCCAGTACGAGCTGGTCGAGCGCGTTCGCGGCTACGATCCGAATGCCGACGAAGAAGCGCTGAACCGCGCCTATGTCTTTTCGATGAAGGCGCACGGCTCGCAGATGCGGGCGTCGGGCGATCCTTATTTCTCGCATCCCGTCGAAGTTGCCGGCATCCTGACGCATTACCGCCTCGATACGGCGTCGATCGTGACCGCGCTGCTGCACGACACCGTGGAGGATACGGTGGCGACGATCGACGAGATCGGCGCGCATTTCGGCAACGAGGTCGCGCGACTGGTGGACGGCGTCACCAAGCTGTCCAAACTTGAACATCAGTCGCGCGATACCCAGCAGGCCGAGAATTTCCGCAAGCTTCTTCTGGCGATTTCCGAGGACATTCGCGTCCTGCTGGTGAAGCTCGCCGACCGTCTGCACAACATGCGGACGCTCCACTACGTCAAATCGCCGGAGAAACGCGCGCGCATCGCACGCGAGACCATGGAAATCTATGCGCCGCTTGCGGAACGGATCGGCATCCAGGATATCAAGGAAGAGCTCGAGGATCTGGCGTTCCGGGAACTCTACCCGCAGGCGGCGGATTCGATCGCCAGTCGGCTCGATTTTCTGCGCGAGCAGGCCGACGACATCGTTTCGCGCGTGTCGGACCAGATCAGCCGCACCCTGAGCGAAGCGGGGATCGACGCCTGGATTTCGGGGCGGGCCAAGCGGCCCGTATCGATCTGGCGCAAGATGCAGCGCAAGAACGTCGAGTTCGAGCAGCTTACCGACATCATCGCCTTCCGTGTGGTCGTGGCCTCCGTCGAGGACTGCTACAAGGCGCTCGGCGTGGTTCACACCCATTACCGGGTCATTCCGGGCGAGTTCGACGACTACATCTCGACGCCCACGCTGAACGGGTACCAGTCGCTGCACACGGCGGTGATCGGGCCGGAAATGCGCCGCATCGAGATTCAGATCCGCACGACCCAGATGCACGACGTCGCCGAACTCGGCGTCGCGGCGCACTGGCAGTACAAGCAGGGCGCGGCCCTGACCGAGGGCAAGAACTATCATTGGGTGCGCCAGCTTCTAGATATCCTCGAAAGCGCGACCAATCCCGACGAGTTCCTCGAGCACACCAAGCTCGAGATGTTTCCCGACCAGGTTTTCTGTTTCACGCCCAAGGGGGAGATCATTTCGCTGCCGCAGGGAGCGACCGTTATCGATTTCGCCTATGCCGTGCATTCCGAAATCGGCGACCGCTGTATCGGCGCGCGCATCAACGGAAAGATGCAGCCGCTTCGGTCCGAGCTCAGGAACGGAGACCAGGTCGAAGTGGTGACGTCGGAGAACGGCACGCCGTCGCCGCTGTGGGAGCAATGGGTCGCGACGGGAAAGGCCCGGGCGCGCATTCGCCGCTACGTGAGGGGCGAGCAACGCGAGGAATTCATGCAGCTCGGCCGTGCCATGCTGGATCGCGCGCTCCGCGAGGCGGGATACACGCAGTATTTCGAGCCGCCACCCGACGTGCTGGCAAAATTCGACGTCGGAGATGTGGACGATCTCATTTCGGCCATCGGTCGCGGCGACGTCATCGTTTCCAACGTACTCTACGAAGCGCTGCCCGAGGAGTTCCGGAAGGGCATTCGTCGGACCGGCGGCGATGACGGCAACGGCAACGTGGTTAGGTTTCCGGGGGCCGGGGGCAGCGATGGCGTGCCCCCGATTCCCATTCGCGGCCTGACGCCCGGCATGGCGATCCATTACGCGAATTGCTGCCATCCGCTGCCGGGGGATCGCATCGCCGGAATCCTGACCGCCGGCAAGGGCGTGTCCATTCACATCCGCGACTGCGAAACGCTGGAAAGTTTCGCGGACACGCCGGAGCGTTGGGTCGATGTCGCTTGGGACCTCGGCCCGGAGACGCCGGAAACGCACGTCGGCCGGATCAATCTCGTGGTTGCCAACGAGCGCGGAACGCTTGGCGCGCTGACCACCGTGATCGCCAAAAACCACGGTAATATTAATAACCTGCGGATCACCAACCGGTCGGAGGATTTTTTCGAGATGGTGGTCGACATCGAGGTCGAGGATTCGCGTCACATCAACGACATCATTGCAGCGTTGCGGGCGACGCCCGAGATAAGCTCCGTGGACCGGGCGCGGGGATGAAAGCTATGCTGTCGATGCGAACGGTTTCTGAACGGTAGCGGGGTGCCGATGGAAAGACGTTATCTGCGGCTTGGCGTGAACATCGATCACGTTGCGACGATCCGGAACGCGCGGGGCGGACCGCATCCCGACCCGGTGCGTGCGGCGCGGGCGGCGGCGGCTGCGGGCGCCGACGGAATTACCGCCCATCTCCGCGAGGATCGCCGACACATGACCGACCACGATATCGAGCGGCTGGTCACGGGCGTCGAGCTGCCCCTCAATCTGGAAATGGCGGCGACCGACGAGATGCTGGAGATCGCGTTGCGCCACGGGCCGCACGCCGCCTGTATCGTTCCGGAGAAGCGCCGGGAACGGACGACAGAGGGCGGCCTCGATGCGATCGGCGGGCACGACCATCTTGTGCCCTTCGTTCGCCGCCTCGGCGAGGCGGGCATCCGCGTCTCCCTGTTCATCGAGCCCGACCCGGCGCAGATCGACGCGGCAAAAGCGCTAGGGGCGCCGGTGGTCGAACTGCATACGGGGGCCTATTGCGAGGCGGAAGGCGACGCGCGCGACGCACAGCTCCAGCGGATAGCGACCGCCGCCGCTCATGCGGAGGCGCTCGGAATCGAATGCCATGCAGGCCACGGGCTTAGCTTCGATACGGTCGCACCGGTCGCGGCCATTCCCACACTTGTGGAGCTCAATATCGGCCACTTCCTGATCGGCGAGGCGATTTTCGGCGGGCTCGAGAGCGCCATCCGGCGAATGCGGGCTCTGATGGACAAGGCCAGGGCGTCCGCCCACGGGGAGCGCAGCGCCTGAGCGATTCTGCTACTCTGGCGCCATGATTATCGGCATCGGCAGCGATCTGATCGACATCCGGCGGGTCGAGCGCACGCTCGAACGTTTCGGCGATCGTTTCACCAACAGGTGTTTCACGGACGTAGAACGTCAGAAGAGCGATCGCCGCCGTCTGCGGGCCGAGAGTTATGCCAAGCGCTATGCCGCCAAGGAGGCGTGCTCGAAGGCGCTCGGAACCGGTTTCCGCAAAGGCGTTTTCTGGCGCGATCTCGGCGTCGTAAATCTGCCGGGCGGCAAACCGACGATGGCGCTGACGGGCGGGGCGTTGCTCCGCCTCGAAGAGATAACGCCGGAAGGCATGGAAGCAAAAATCGACCTGACGATTACCGACGAGCCGCCGATCGCACAGGCTCTGGTGATCATTACCGCCGTTCCGGCGGGCTCCCCTTGACACCCCGGGGCAACAAGCCCAAAACCCGCGCCAAATCTGGAAACGACGCGTAATGACAGCAAAGAAGTCCGGCGGTCTCTGGGAGACGATCAAAACGCTGATCTACGCCGTCCTGATCGCCCTCGTGATCCGGACGGTGGCGTTCGAGCCGTTCAATATTCCGTCCGGATCCATGATCCCGACGCTGCTCGTGGGCGACTACCTGTTCGTATCCAAATATTCCTATGGCTACAGCCGGCATTCGCTGCCGTTGAGCCTGCCTGTGATCCCCGGGCGGATAATCTCATCGATGCCCGAGCGCGGGGACGTCGCCGTCTTCAAGCTTCCGAAGGACAACCGGACCGATTACATCAAGCGGATCGTCGGCCTGCCCGGCGACAAGATCCAGGTTCGGCGCGGCCGCCTGTTCATCAACGGCGAGATCGTGCCGCGCAACAAGGTCGACCCTTACGTAACGCCCGGGCCATTCGGGACGACCCGCCAGATCGCCCAGTATCTGGAGACGCTGCCGGACGGCGCGGAGCATCGAATCATCGAGAAGTCGGACGGCGACCAACTCGACAACACAGGCGTCTACACCGTGCCTCCGCGCCACGTTTTCGCGATGGGCGACAATCGGGACGACTCGCTCGACAGCCGGGTTCTGTCCGAGGTCGGGTTCATCCCCATCGAAAACCTCGTCGGCCGGGCCGAGTTCATCTTCTTCTCGCACAACTCGTCGGCCTATATCTGGGAAGTCTGGAAGTGGCCGGGCGCGATCCGCTGGTCGCGGCTGTTCCAGTCCATCGACTGATCGCGGCGAGAGCGGAATGACACTGGCGCCGGGCCACCCCCTCGAAGACGCTCTCGCCTACAGATTTGCCGATTCCGGCCTGCTCGCCCGTGCGCTCACACACACCAGCCGCAAACAGAAGCGGGGAGATCCCAGCTACGAAAGGCTGGAGTTTCTCGGCGATCGGGTCCTCGGCCTGCTGGTCGCCGAACTGCTGATGGAGAGGTTCCCCGACGCGCCCGAAGGCAAGCTGGCACCGCGTCTCGCAGCCCTTGTCAGCGGGCGAACGCTCGCCGGACTCGCTCGCGAACTCGATCTCGCCTCCCATGTAAAGGTAGGTCCGGGAGAGGATGTCGCAGGGACGCACGAACGCGATTCCGTTCTTGCCGACTGTCTCGAAGCGGTGATCGGAGCGATGTACCGCGACGGCGGGCTGGAAGCGGCGCGCGCGTTCGTTAATGCGCGATGGACGCAACTGGTCGAGGACGTCGAACCGGCCGTGGCCAAGACCGACTTGCAGGAATGGCTGCAGAAGCGCGGCCTCCCGTTGCCCACCTATGAGGTCGTGGAACGGACAGGCCCCGCGCACGCGCCCGAGTTCACCATCGAGTTGACGGTTAGCGGCCGCGACCCGGTTCGCGCCTCGGGCGCTTCCAAGCGCGAGGCGGAGCAGGCCGCCGCCGCGGCCATGCTCGAACAGATCGGCGTCGACGCATGACCGGGGAGGGGGGGCAGACGCGCTGCGGATTCGTTGCCCTTCTTGGCGCGCCCAACGCCGGCAAGTCGACGCTGATGAATGCGATGGTCGGTGCCAAGGTTTCGATCGTCACGCCGAAGGTACAGACGACGCGGACGCGTATTCTCGGCGTCGCAATGACGGGCGATACGCAGATGGTCTTCGTCGATACGCCGGGCATCTTCCAGCCGAGGCGCCGTCTCGATCGCGCGATGGTCGCCGCCGCCTGGGGCGGTGCGGCGGATGCGGACGTCGTCGCCGTCCTGATCGATGCGAAAGCGGGCGTCGACGGCAATACGCGTCGTATTCTCGACGGGCTGAAGGAGAGCGGGCGCAGGGCGATTTGCGTCCTGAACAAGATCGACACCGTTCGCCGGGACAGCCTGCTGGCGCTGGTCGAAAGACTGAACGCGGAAAACCTGTTCGACGAATTCTTCATGATCTCCGCGCTTAACGGCGACGGCGTCGGCGACCTGAAGGCGGCGCTGGCCGCCAAGCTGCCCGAAGGGCCGTGGCATTTCCCCGAAGACCAGCTTTCCGACATGAACGACCGGCTTTTCGCCGCCGAGATCACCCGCGAGAAGCTGTTCCTCAATCTCCATCAGGAGCTTCCCTACGCGCTGACCGTGGAGACCGAGACGTGGGAACCGTTCGAGGACGGCAGCGTCAAGATCGAGCAGGTCATCTATATCGAGCGCGACAGCCAGAAGGGTATCGTGCTGGGGAAGGGCGGCGAGCGCATCAAGCGTATCCGCACGCTTGCGCAAGAGGAACTGCGCGAGGTGCTGGGCCGCGGCGTGCATCTGTACCTGTTCGTGAAGGTGCGCGAGAACTGGGGCGACGACCCTGAGCGCTATCGCGACTGGGGTCTCGACTTTTCCAGCGAATGAACGCGGCCGGACGATGAACTGGTCCGACGAAGGCATCGTGCTGTCGGCACGCAAGCACGGCGAAAGCGCCGCGATCGTCACCCTGATGACCCGAGATCACGGTCGGCACGCCGGACTGGTGCGGGGAGGCGCGGGATCGCGCGCCCGCGGGCTCTACCAGACCGGCAACCTGCTGTCGGCCGACTGGCGCGCGCGCCTCAGCGAGCATCTCGGCACCTATAGCTGCGAACTCGTGCGGCCCTATGCGGCGGGGCTCCTGACCGAGCGCCTGCCGTTGCGCGCGCTGGCATCAGCTGCGGCGCTGGTCGAACGGTTGCTGCCGGAGCGTGCGCCGCACCCCGAGACGTACGAGAACCTCATCCGGCTGATCGAGGTTCTCACCGACGGCAACGGTTGGTTGACCGCCTACGTGCACTGGGAGCTCGAGCTGCTGGGCGAACTGGGCTACGGACTCGATCTTTCGGCCTGCGCGGCGACCGGGGCGACGGAAGACCTGGTCTACGTCTCGCCGCGAACCGGTTGCGCCGTGTCGGCCGGGGCGGGAGCGCCCTACCGCGAGAAACTGCTGGCGCTGCCGGGTTTCCTGACCGACCACACCGTTATGCCGGATGCGGCCGCCGTCCTCGACGGGCTGAAACTGACGGGTCATTTCCTCGCGCGCTGCGCGAAGGAGGCGGATGCTGGCGACCTGCCGGATGCGCGGGACCTGTTCGTGGAGGGGATCAGGCGGTCCTCCGCGGGTGCGGCCTGACGCGGGACCGGGTGATTCTGGTATAAATCCGGTGGCTCGCGCGCCATCGGGGCGCCGGACGCCGCGTTAGCCGGAGACAGAACTGGATGTCCGATCAGACCGTCGCTCCCCGTATCGAGGAGGTTTCCTTCGCCGATGCGCTGGGCGAGCGTTATCTCGCCTATGCGCTATCGACGATCACGTCGCGGTCGCTCCCCGACGTGCGCGACGGGCTCAAGCCGGTGCATCGTCGCCTGCTGTTCGCGATGCGTCAGCTGCGCCTCGATCCGGACTCCGGATTCAAGAAATGCGCGCGCGTTGTCGGCGACGTTATCGGTAAATACCACCCTCACGGCGACGTCGCGGTCTACGACGCGCTGGTGCGCCTCGCGCAGGATTTCGCCGTCCGCTATCCCCTGGTCGAGGGACAGGGAAATTTCGGCAATATCGACGGCGATAACGCGGCCGCCATGCGATACACCGAGGCGCGCCTGACGCCCTATGCCATCGCTATGCTGGAAGGGATCGATGAGGACGCCGTCGACTTCCGCGAAAACTACGACGGTTCCGAGGACGAGCCGGTCCTGCTCCCCGCCAGCGTGCCGAATCTGCTGTGCAACGGCGCGGCGGGCATCGCTGTCGGCATGGCGACCAACATTCCCCCGCACAATCTCGACGAGGTGTGCGTGGCGCTGTTGCATCTCCTCAAATATCCGAACGCGACGATCGGCAAACTCGTCGAACTGGTGCCCGGTCCCGATTTTCCGACCGGCGGCGTGCTGGTCGAGGATCGCGATTCCGTCGCCGAGGCTTACGCGACCGGGCGCGGCTCGTTCCGGCTGCGCGCGCGCTGGGAGGTAGAGAAGCTCAGCCACGGCCAGTACCAGATCGTGGTTACCGAAATTCCCTATCAGGTGCAGAAAGGCCGCATCGTCGAGAAGATCGCGGACCTGCTCAACGATCGTAAGTTGCCGCTGCTCGGCGATATCCGCGACGAGAGCGCGGAGGACGTGCGCCTCATACTGGAGCCGCGCAACCGCTCTATCGAGCCGGAGGTCCTGATGGACCAGATGTTCCGGCTGACCGACCTCGAAACGCGGGTCGGGCTCAACATGAATGTGCTCAGCGGCGACAGCATTCCGCGCGTCATGAACCTGCGCGACGTGCTGCGCGAGTTCCTCGAACACCGCGAGGTCGTCCTCGTCCGGCGGACGAAGCACCGGCTGGGCAAGATCGAACATCGGCTGGAAGTGCTCGAGGGCTACCTGATCGCCTATCTCAATCTCGACGAGGTGATCCGCATCATCCGCGAGGAGGACGAGCCCAAGTCGGTGATGATGAAGAAGTGGAAGCTCACCGACGTTCAGGCCGAGGCGATCCTCAACATGCGGCTGCGCGCGCTGCGCCGGCTGGAGGAAATCGCGATCAAGGAAGAGCATGGGGAACTGACGGCCGAGAAGAAGGTCCTCGAAGCCCTGCTCAAGAACAAGAAGAAGCGCGAGGATGCGATCGGCGACCAGATCAAGGCGATCCGCGAGAAGTTCGGCAAGAAGACGGCGCTGGGCGCCCGGCGCACAGAGATCGGGGACGCGCCGGAAGAGATCGTCGTGCCGATCGACATCCTGATAGAGCGCGAGCCGATTACCGTCATCTGCTCGCAGAAGGGATGGATCCGGGCCGCCAAGGGCCATCTTTCGGAGACCGGGGACCTCAAATACAAGGATGGCGACCGGGGGCGGTTCGTCTTCCATGCGCAGACCACCGACAAGATTCTCGTTTTCGCGACCAACGGACGGTTCTACACGCTCGCCGGCGACCGTCTGCCGGGCGGGCGCGGCCACGGAGAACCGGTACGCCTGATGGTCGACCTGCCGAACGATCAGGACATCGTTGCGCTGTTCGTGCACCGACCGGGCGAAAAGGTGCTGGTCGCATCGTCGGACGGGCGCGGCTTCGTCGTCGCGGAGGACGACGTCGTCGCCCAGACAAAGAACGGCAAGCAGGTCCTCAACGTCGGCAAGGGCGTGGAGGCGTCGGCCTGCGCCCCCGTCGCGGGCGACAGCGTTGCCGTCGTCGGCGAGAACCGGAAGATCATCCTGTTCCCCCTTTCCGAATTGCCGGAAATGTCGCGCGGCCGAGGCGTGAAGC
>JAYQUR010000022.1:0-19249 GCA_038148075.1 Alphaproteobacteria bacterium
ACCGCGATCGAGGCGTTGCGCATGATCTGGTATTCCTTGTCGGTCAGCGTCAGCGCCGGCGCGACCGTGATGGAATCGCCGGTATGCACGCCCATCGGATCGACGTTCTCGATCGAACAGATGATGATGCAGTTATCCGCATGATCGCGGACGACCTCCATCTCGTATTCCTTCCAGCCGATGATCGATTCCTCGACCAGCACCTCGGACGTGGGGGAAGCATCGAGGCCGCGGCGGATGATCTCGTCGAACTCGTCGCGGTTATAGGCGACGCCTCCGCCGGTGCCGCCCATGGTGAAGGACGGGCGGATGATCGCGGGCAGGCCGGTTTCTTCCAGGATCTCCAGGGCTTCGTCCATCGACCGGGCGATGCGCCCGCGCGGCGATTCAAGCCCGATTTTCGACATCGCTTCCTGGAACAGTTCGCGGTCTTCAGCCTTGTTGATGGCGTCGCGTTTTGCGCCGATCATCTCGACGCCGTGCGCGTCCAGCACGCCCATTTTCGCAAGCGAAAGCGCCGTGTTGAGCGCCGTCTGGCCGCCCATGGTGGGCAGCAGCGCGTCCGGTTTTTCCTTTTCGATGATCTTGGCGACCATTTCCGGCGTAATCGGCTCGATATAGGTCGCATCGGCGAATTCGGGGTCCGTCATGATCGTCGCCGGGTTCGAATTCACCAGAATGACCCGGTAACCTTCGTCTTTAAGCGCCTTGCAGGCCTGGGTGCCGGAATAATCGAATTCGCAGGCCTGGCCGATGACGATCGGACCGGCGCCGATGACAAGAATGGATTTGATGTCTGTGCGTTTGGGCCTGGCTCAGGTTCAGGCTTCCGGGCGCCGCCGGGCCGGAAGGCGCCGGACTGACAGGGCAGGTCAAAACGAACGGTACAATGATGAGATTGGACCGGACCGTGTTTCCCACGACTCGGGGGTTCAGGGCAAGGCCGGAGTCGCACTTTCCGGCCCTGAACGGCCCCGGATTGCCCCGAGGGGCGCGGCAACGCCTGAAACCGCAAAACGACGGACTGGATATCCGGCGCGCGTGGTGTGATATAATAGACCGTCGCCTTTTAAACGCGCGTCGTTCCTCCATGTCCGGAATGGTGCACCCGCGGGTATGTAAATGAAGCTTCCCTACCAAATCGGAATCACCGTCGTGATCGGCGGCCTCGTGGCCGGGGGCTGGTTCTGGCTGGGCGCGGCTCAGCAGGCCGAAGGGTCGGCCGATGCCGGCCAGCGGCGCGGGGGCGCGACCCGGGTTCTGGTCGAAAAAGTCACTTTTGCCGAAGACCGCATGATCGTGCGCGCCGTCGGCACGGGCACGGCGCAGAACTCCGCGGTCCTGTACCCGTCCGTCTCCGGCGAGGTGGTCGCCGTCCTGTTCCGGGCGGAGCAGCGGGTCAAGAAAGGCCACGTGCTGGTCCGGCTGGACGACGAACACCAGCGCCTGGCGGTGCGGCTCTCGGAAGTCGCCCTGAACAAGGCGCGCCGCGATGCCGAGCGCGTGCGCAAGCTCGCGGCGTCCGGCCATGCATCGCGGATCAGCCTCGATACCGCGCAGACCGATCTCGAAACCGCGACCGTACGTCATGCGCAGGCGAAGGCGGATCTCGCCGATCGCCTCGTTGTCGCGCCGTTTACCGGCGTGATCGGGCTGACCGATATCAGTCCGGGCGACCGCGTCTCCGACGACACGGCCATCGCGACGCTGGACGAACGTTCCACCATTCTCGTCGATTTCAATCTGACGGAGGATCACGCCGCCCGGATTCGCGTCGGCGACCGGATTATCGTGCATCCGTCCAACGCGCCGGACCGCGAAGTCGCCGGCACGGTGTCGGCCATGGGCAGCCGGATAGACGAGAAATCGCGCACGCTGAGGGTGCGGGCGACGATCCCGAACCCGGACGACAGCATCCGGCCGGGGGCGTCTTTCTCCGTCGAGATGGCCTTCACCGGCAAATCCTATCCCAGCGTCCGCGAGGTCGCCGTGTTGTGGAGCCGCGACGGCGCCTATCTGTGGCGCGCGCGCGACGGCAGGGCCGAAAAAGTGTTCGTCAAACTGGTGCGCCGCGATGCCGGCCGGATTCTGGTCGACGGCAAGCTCAATGCCGGCGATGCCGTCGTCGTGCAGGGCGTGCAGGGACTGCGGATCGGCCAGCGGCTGGACCCCAGGCCGTTCGTGGATCCGGCACGGGTGGACGCCCCGCCGCCCGAACGTCCCGCCGTGAAGGGGGGCAAGTCCGCCAGCGCCGCCGCGGGAACCGGAAATTGAGCGGGCGGTTCAGCGACCTGCCGGATCTCGCCATCCGGCGTCCGACGCTGATCGTCGTGATGAACCTGCTGATCGTGATCGCCGGTCTGTCGGCGCTGTTCGGCGTCGAGGTCCGCGAACTGCCCGATGTCGACCGCCCGGTCGTGATGGTGCGCGCGTTCTTCGACGGCGCATCGCCCGAAACCATGGATGCCGAGGTCACAAGCGTCATCGAGGGCGCCGTCGCCCGGGTGTCCGGCATTACCACCATCAATTCGGCGAGCGAGGAAAACAACGCCCGGGTGCGGGCCGAGTTCGGCCCCGGTATCGATCTCGATATTGCGGCGAATGACGTGCGCGAAGCCGTCGCCCGGGTCACGCGGCAACTGCCCGAAGGGGTGGAGGACGTCACCGTGGTCAAGGCCGATACCGATGCCTCGCCCGTCATCCGCCTTGCCCTCGTCAGCGAGACGCTGCCGCAGGAAGCCCTGACCCGGCTCGCGGAGGACGATGTCACGGCCGAGCTCTCGGCGATCCCCGGCGTGGCCACGGTGCAGCTTTTCGGCAACCAGGAGCCCGTGCTGCGGATCGTGGTCGATCCCATGCGGCTCGCCAGTTTCGGGCTGTCCATCGACGATGTCGCCCGGGCGCTGCGGTCGACCGACCTCGACGTGCCCGTCGGCAGTTTCAAGTCGGACAACCAGCTTCTGCTGGTCCGTGCCGATGCCTCCATCTGGCGGCCGACCGAGATCGAGGCATTGGAGCTCAAACCCAACGTGCCGCTCGGCAGCGTGGCGCGCGCCTATTACGGGCCCGCCGAGGCGGAAAGCTACAGCCTGCTCAACGGCCGCAAGGTCGTGGGTCTCGGTATCATCCGCCGGGCGCAGTCCAACACGATCGCCATTTCCGACGGCGTGAACAAGGCCATCGAGCGGCTCAACCGGCGGCTCGACGGCGCGCAGGTGGTCAAGGTGTCGGACGATGCGACCTTCATTCGTGGATCCGTGCGCGAGGTCCTGACCAGCCTCGCCATCGCCGTCTTTGTCGTCTTCGCCGTCATTTACGCCTTCATGGGCTCGCTGCGGGCGACGCTGATACCCGCCGCCGCCATTCCGGTGGCGCTGGTCGGCACGATCGCGGCGATCTGGCTGCTCGGCTTTTCGATCAATATTCTCACCCTGCTGGCGCTGGTGCTGGCGACCGGCATGATCGTCGACGATGCCGTGGTGGTCATCGAAAACGTCTATCGCCACCGGGCTATGGGCCTGAAACCGCTGGCCGCCGCGGTGGTCGGCACGCGCCAGGTCTTCTTTGCCGTGATCGCGACGACGGCGACCCTGGTGGCTGTGTTCCTGCCCATCGCGTTTCTGCCGTCCAATGCCGGGCGGCTGTTCACCGAATTCGGGATCGTGCTCGCCGTCGCGGTCGCCATATCGTCCTTCGTCGCGCTGTCGCTCTGCCCGCTGCTGGCGTCGCGCCTGCCGGTCACGGAAGGCGCGGCGGACGCACAGCGGGCGGGGCCTGTCGCCGGGTTCGGGCGGTGGGTTGAAAGCGTCTACCGCCGGTTCCTCGACTTCACCCTGTCGGCGCGGCTGCTGGTGCTCGGCGGCACCGCGATGGTCGCCGTGACGGCGGTCGCGCTGTATCCCACGATCAACGAGGAACTCCTGCCGCGCGAGGACCGGGGTTCGCTGTACATCATGCTGCAGGGCCCGGACGGCGTCGGGCTCGATTACATGGACCGCCAGTCCGCCCAGGTGGAGGCGCTGCTGCGCCCCTACCAGGACAGCGGCGAGATCGGCGACGTGATGTCCATCGTCGGGCGCTGGGATCTCAACCGAGTCTGGATCGTCGCGCCGCTCGCCCCCTGGGGCGAACGCACCCGCAGCCAGGAGGAGATCGCGAAGGAACTGCGCGGGCCGCTGCGCCGGATCACCGGGTCCCATGTCCGCCTGCGCCAGCCCAACAGCTTGAACCTGCGCCGCTCCGGCGGGCGCATGGAATTCGCCCTGACCGGTTCCAATTACAAGGACCTCGCCGCGGCGGCGGAGGATTTCCGCATCGCCATGCGCGAACGCCTGCCGCAGTTCGAGGACCCGGATGTCGAGTTCCAGCAGACCCAGCCGCAGCTGTCGATCAAGGTCGACCGCCGCCGCGCCGAGGATCTCGGCGTGCCGATCGAAGGCATTGCCAGCACGCTGCGGGCGATGGTGTCGGGCTACGAGGTCGCGGAGCTGAACGTGAACGACCGGTCCATCCCGGTGCTGCTCGAATCCGCCGCCGGCGCCATCGACGATCCGGGCGACCTGCGCAACCTGTTCGTGCCGACCGCGACCGGCGATCTTGTGCCGCTGTCGTCCTTCGTCACGCTGGAGGAAGTCGGCGTCGCCGCGGAACTGGACCGGACCGGCCAGAAACGCGCCGTCGAAATCGACACGCCGCTGCCCGACGGCTATCCGATGCGCACGGCAATGGCGGAGGTCCAGGCCATTGCCGACGACACGTTGCCGCCGGGCATCGACCTGCGCTTCCTGCGCGAAGCCGCCACGCTGGAGGAAACCTCGAACGAGGTCATGATCACCTTCCTGATCGCGATCGTCGTCGTCCTGCTCGTGCTCGCCGCCCAGTTCGAAAGCGTGCTCAGCGCGATGGTGATTATTCTCACCGTGCCGTTCGGCCTCGCCGCGGCGATCTTCGCGCTCAAGCTCACCGGCACCAGCCTGAATATCTACAGCCAGATCGGGCTGGTGATGCTGGTCGGGCTGATGGCGAAGAACGGCATCCTGGTGGTCGAGTTCGCCGACCAGCTGCGCGACCGCGGCCACAGCGTGATGGAGGCCGTGCGCGAGGCGGCGATCACGCGCCTGCGCCCGGTGATGATGACCATGCTGTCGACCGTCTTCGGCGCGCTGCCCCTGATCCTCAGCACCGGCCCCGGCGCGGAAGCGCGCAGCGCCATCGGCTGGGTCGTGTTCGGCGGGCTCGGCATCGCGACGGTCTTCACGCTGGTCCTGATCCCGGTAATCTACAGCGTCCTTGCGCCGCTGGCCCCGTCCCGCGCCCATGCGGGCATCCGCCTCGACCGCGAACTGCGCGAGGCCGACGCGGCGCACCCCGCGCCGGCGGAGTAGGGGCGGGCGGTGAGCGCAGACCTGTTCAGCGAAAAGACCATGGTCCCGCTGCTGCAGAGGCTGGTGCGTCATCCGAGCGTGCAGACCGAGCTGCAGGAAGAAGACCCGGGCGTGAAGGCGTTCATTACCGACTGCGCCGCGGTGGAGATCGCGGCCCTCGGCCTCGGCGACGGGCGCTATGACGGGATGGGCAACCTCATTGTCGAGCTTGGCCCGCCGGACGCCGATACGTCAGTGATGTTCGCGACCTATGCGATGACCCACCAGGCCGGCCGCATGACGGACCCGTTCGCCGCGGAGGTCATCGACACCGATACGGGACCGGCAGTCCGCGGCCGCGGCGTTGCCGAACAGAAAACCGCCATGACCGCGGCGCTGACGGCGATCGCCGCCGCCCGGCGGGACGGTCAGGCCGGGCGCGTGATCCTCACCGTTCTGTCGGCAGGGGAGACCGGCCGCCATACGGCGATCGAGTCCGTCTGCGGCGCGCTCGACCGCCTGCCGGACATGGCGATCATCTGTCTCGGGACCGACAGCCGCATCGGGGCGGCCAACAAGGGGCGCATCGACGTCGATATCGCGGTGTCGGGCAAGTCGGCGCATTCCAGCACGCCGTCCGCCGGGATCGATGCGATCGACGGCGCGCGGCAGTGCCTGAACGCGCTCCACGGGCTTGACCTCGGCGTCGCCGACAATCCCGTCTTCGGCGCGGCGACGCTGACGCCGACGGCGATCCGCAGCGGTCCGCCCGCGACCCACACGGTTCAGGACATTGCCGAGCTGACCTTCGACCGCCGCCTGCTGCCGGGCGAGGATCCGGATGCCGCCTTTGCCTTTATCCGCGATGCCCTGCCAAAGGGCGGCCCGTGGCGGATCGACTGCAGCCCGGGTCCCTTCATGTACCCGAACGAGGTTGCCGATGACGGGCCCCTGATGACCCTGCTGCGGGCGGCCTACGCGGATGCGGGGCTAGGCGCCGCCCAAAAGGTGGTCTGCAACTTCGCCCTCGATGCGGGCTATTTCGGTCATCGCGGCATCGAATCCGTCATGCTCGGCCCCGGCGAGATCGACCAGTTCCATTCCGAGGAGGAACATGTCCGGATATCCGATATGCTGGACATGGCCCGTGTCTATCGCGCATTTATCGAACGGGCATTCGGGCGAACGACGTAGCAGGAGGATTGGATGAAAGCGGCGGTGATCGAGCAACAGGGCGGGGTTGAAAACATCGTCTATCGCGACTGGGACGATCTGGAACCGGCCGCCGGCGAGGTCCGCGTCCGCGTCGCTGCCTGCGGGCTTAACCATCTCGATATTTTCGTGCGCCGCGGCATGCCGGGATTTCCCGTGCCGATGCCGTTTATCTCCGGCGGCGATATTGCCGGTACGATCGACGCGCTGGGCGACGGCGTGACAGGCTGGTCCGTCGGCGACCGGGTCACCCTGAACCCGCAGACCGATCACGGCATGATCGGCGAGGAGCTGATCGGCGGACTCGCCGAACTGGTCTGCGTGCCGGCCATCAACCTCGTCGCGCTGCCCGACAATGTCTCCATGGAAACGGCCGCCGCGATCCCGATCAATTACGGCACCGCCCACCGCATGCTGTTTACCCGCGGCAGGCTCGCGGCGGGGGAGACAATGCTGGTGCTCGGCGCCAGCGGCGGGGTCGGCCTCGCCAGCCTGCAGTTCGGCAAGATGGCGGGCGCCACCGTGATCGCCGCCGCAGGATCACAGGAGAAATGCGACCGGCTGCTCGACCTCGGCGCGGATCATGTCATCAACTACGCGGAAGAGGATTTCAGCCGCGCCGCCTGGAACATCTCCGGCAAGAAGGGCTGCGACGTGATCGTCAACTTCACCGGCGGCGATACCTGGGTGCCGTCCTTCCGCGCCGCCCGCCCCGGCGGCCGGGTGCTGACCTGCGGCGCGACCGCCGGCCACGACCCGAAGACCGACATGCGGTTCCTCTGGGTGCGCGAGCTCGACGTGCTCGGCTCCAATTCCTATTCCCAGGAAGACGTCGCCCGATCGGTGGCCTATGCCGCGAGCGGCGATATCGCGCCGGTGATCAGCCACACGTTTCCGCTGGCAGAACTCGGCGCGGCCGAAACCCTGATGGAACAGCGCGGGTTCTTCGGCAAGATCGTGATGACGCCGTAGGAAGCCCGGCGCGCGCCTCCTAGTCCCTGCTGTTTGCCAGCTTCGAGTGGCGGCGCCCGTAAAGGAAGTAGATGGCGAGACCGATGGCCATCCAGACAAACAGCCGGATCAGCGTCGCGGAATTTGCGGCATACATCAGCAGCCCCGCCGACCCGGCCCCCAGCAACGGGATGACATAGGGGCCGAGCGGCAGCCTGAACGGGCGCTGGATTTCGGGGCGGCGCCTGCGCATGATCGTCACGCCGAGGGAGACCAGCAGAAACGCGAACAGGGTGCCGATGCTGGTGAGATCGCTGAGAATATCGATTGGCAGCAGCCCGCCGACGATCGCGCATGCCGAGCCGGTAATCGCGGTTGTCACGTATGGCGTGCGGAGCCGCGGGTGCACCTTGGCGGCCCAGGGGGGCAGCAATCCGTCCCGGGCCATCGCGAGGAAAATACGCGGCTGCCCCAGCAGGAGCATGAGCATGACCGAGGTCAATCCGGCGATCGCCCCGATATCGACGATGACCTGCAGCCAGCGGTACCCGGTGACGGCGATGCCGACGTCGATCGGGTCCGGGACGCCGAGCAAGGTGTATGAAACGACGCCGGTCAGCACCAGGGAGACCGCGATGTAGAAGGCCGTGCTGATCAGCAGGGAAGCGATGATGCCGATCGGCAGGTCGCGTTGCGGCCGCTTGCACTCCTGGGCGGCCGTCGAGACGGCATCGAATCCGATATACGCGAAAAAGACGACGGTCGCCGCCTGGAAGATGCCGGAGGAACCGAAGGCGCCGAACGAGCCCTGGTTGGGCGGTATGAACGGCTGCCAGTTCTCCGGCCTCACATAGGGTGCGGCCGCCGCGATGAAAGCCAGCAGCACCACGATCTTGAGAAAGACGATCCTGACATTGAGCCGGGCGGATTCCCGGATCCCGAATATCAGTATCGCCGTGATGAACAGCGTGATGCAGACGGCCGGCAGGTTCAGATAGCTTCCGCTCAGGACGATCGAAGAGGTCGCCTCGTCCCACGCAAGCGGCGCGGTGATCCATTCGCGCGGCAGTTCCAGCCCGACGACTTTCATGAAAAACGTCGATGCGTAGCCTGACCAGCCGACGCTGACGGCCGAGGCGCCGATGAGGTATTCCAGGATCAGGTCCCAGCCGATCATCCAGGCCACCAGCTCGCCCATGGTCGCGTAGGTATAGGTATAGGCGCTGCCGGAAACGGGGATCATCGCGGCCATTTCCGCGTAGCAGAGCGCTGCGAGCGCCGCCACCATCCCCGCGATCAGAAACGAAATGACCACAGCCGGCCCCGCATGAAGGGCGGCGGCCTCCCCCGTGATGACGAAAATGCTGGAGCCGATGATGGCCCCGATCCCCAGGGCGATAAGATCGAACACGCCCAGCACCTTTTTCATGGACGGACCGGTCTCGGCGTCCGAAATCAGCTGGGCGACAGGTTTCTTTGCGAATAACGACTTTTTCATTGGCATGGATCGTCGGCGCCGGGCGAAGGCATGCCCGATGCAGTGCCTGAACGAGCCCGTCCGGTACTCATAAGGGCTTGCCGCCGCCCCGGAATTGACCTCGATCAAGGCGAGGCGCGCCCCGCTGTCGTCGTTTCGGGAGGATTCCGGGTGCCGCAACAGCCACCTGAACCCACAGCCGCCTCCGGCTTGAACCGGACACGGCCATTGCGTGTACACTCGGGCACCAACGATTCACACCCCCGAACAAGGATGCCCGATATGACCAGCGACCCCGAAACCGTCGTCCAGCGCCAATTCGATGCCTATAACGGAAAGGATATGGAGGCGTTTCTCGCGACCTACGCGCCGACCGTCGAGATGCGCGACCTGCCGTCCAACGACCTGCTGCGCAGCGGGCATGACGAGCTGCGCGCGTTTTACGGGACGCGGTTTTCGAACGTGAACCTGCGGGCCGAGCTGGTCGCGCGCAGCGTGCTGGGCAACATGGTGGTGGACACCGAACGGCTGACGGGGTTCGACGACGGACGGGTGCTCGACATCGTCGCGATCAACGAGGTGCGCGACGGGCTGATCCAGCGCTGCTGGTTCGTCCACGCCTGACGCCTGATGCGGGACGGCTGATGCGGGGACCCTGCTCGGCGGCTATTCCCCCGCGTCGATCCGCGACAGCATTTCCGCCTTTGCCAGCGCGCGGTCGATCTTGCCCGCGCCGTTGAACGGCATCCGGTCCACCACGAATACCCGGCGCGGATGGGCGTAGGCCGGGCCGTGATCCAGGGTGAACTGCTTCACCGCGGCCTCGTCCGGGCCGGGGGCATTGCGCACCGTGATCAGGGCGGCCGGCGCCAGGCCCTTGACGTCGTGCGGGATGGGGGCGACCACCGCATCGACCACGTCCGGATGCTGGACCAGCAGCAGTTCGACCTCTTTCGGGTTGATGTTTTCGCCGCCGCAGGAAAACTGGTCGTCGGTGCGGCCCATGAAAAAGAAATGCCCGTCTTCGTCGCAGCGGAAGATATCGCCCGTGCGCAGGAAGCCATCGACGATGCGCTCCGCCGTCAGGTCGGGGCGGTTGTTATAGCCGCTCAGCACCGCGGGGGAGCGCACCCACAGCTCGCCTTCGGACGGATGCTCCGCGCCGTCCGCCCCGATCATTTTGACCTCCACCTCTGGCGCGACGATGCCGCAGCTGCCGCGCGGGACGGGGCCGTGATCGCCCGTCTTCGGGGACGGCTCGCGCAGCGGCCCGCCGCCTTCGGTCAGCCCGTAGGCCTCGATCACCGGGGTGTCGAACGCGGATTCCACCGCGGCGATCAGGTCCGCGCCGACCACGGCGGAGCCCATTTCCAGGCATTTCAGTTTCGGGAACGACAGACCGGAAAGCAGGTCCCGCTCGGCCAGCGCCATGCGGTACATCGCCGGCACGCCGCCCGAATGGGAGCAGTCGTATTCGGCCAGGGCGGTCAGGAACAGTTTCGGTTCGAACTGCGGCAGGATGACCACCGACGCGCCGACCCGCAGCATCGGTTTCACCGACACGCGCATGGCGTTCTTGTGGAACAGCGGGCCGGCGATCAGGGCGCGGTCGTCCGGCACGTGGGGCCAGTATTCCTGCGCCGCGCGGATCGCCCACAGCATGCCGTCATGGGGCAGCAGCACGCCCTTCGGCACCCCGGTCGAGCCCGACGTATAGGGCAGGAACGCGGTCTCGCGGGCGGCCGGGGTATGCGGCGCGACCGCACCCGGATCGGCGGCGGCGAGCACGTCCTCATAGGCTTCCCAGCCCGCAGCCGGATCGGACGTGGATATTTTCGGCGAGAGGGTCGCCGCATCGACCAGCGCCGTGATTTCCCCGTGGCATTCGGGCGAGACGATCGCCGCGCGCGCATCGGCATCCGATATCACGAAGCGGATGGTGTCCGCGCCGAGCTTGTGGTTCAGCGGGATCGGCACGATGCCGGCGCGCATGGCGCCGAAGAACACCTCGATGAATTCGAACCGGTTGCCCGTCGCCAGCAGCAGCCGGTCGCCCGGCGTCAGCCCGCGGGCCTGCAGCGCCGCGGCGATCCGGTTCATCCGGTCGTCCAGCGCGGCATGGGTGAGGGTGAAGGGGGCGGGGCGCGACAGGTCGATAATGGCGGTGCGCGCACCGTGTTCCGCCGCCGCGCGGGCGTTGAAATAGCCGAGATTGGCGCCGGAATATGTCCCGGCAGAAGTGTCGGTCGAGGTCATGCGCGCTCCGCGTTTCGCGATGGGACGATGCGCGGAAGTCTAGACCATGCGCGTCGCGGGAAACAGGGCCGCCCGCCGTCTCACGCGCCATATCATGCGCCGTCTCACCGCCCCCGCATCAGTCCGAGAGATGCGCGTGGAAGAACCGCGCCAGTGGCTCATACGCGCCGGCGGCGGTGGAGGCGTCCTTCTTGTCCACATACAGCATTTCGATCGCCCCGCCGGCGGCGCGGTAGGCGGCGGCGAACCGTTCGGGCTCGTTCGCGTCCCCGCCGCTTTCGGGGTCGTGATAGTCGTGCACGATATCGGGCCGTCCCTGGATCCAGAAGGCGGGCGGGGTGGCCGCCGCCTCGCCGCGCTCCAGCGCCAGCAGCGGGTTGCCTTCTTCCATCGCGGCCTCGTCGCCCCAGTAACGGTCGTGGCTTTCGGGGATGTCGTTCACCCACGCCGCGCCCGCCGCGCGTTCGCGCAGCGCATGGCGGTAGCGCGACAGCGGGTTGATCACCGCCCACTGCACGCCGACACAGCGCACCGTTGCATCGATATCGGGGGCATCCACCCCGCTGTTGCCGGAAAGCGGGATGGCGGTATAGCGCGCATCAAACGGGCGCATGGCGGCGAGCATGGCAAGGTGGCCGCCCGACGACTGGCCGCACAGCCCGACCCGCGCCGCGTCGAGCCCGAGCTCCCCGGCCTCCCCCTTCAGCCAGCGGATGGCATAGTTGATATCGACGAGGGAGGAGGGATAGCGCTCCGCCCCGTGGCGGAAATCGATCGCCGCCACCGCAAGGCCCGACGCCGCCAGCACCTCGTCCCGCGGCGCGCAGGACGTGAGGTCGTTCTTGTTCCACGCCCCGCCGTGCAGGTCGACCACCACGGGCAGGGGCGCGCCGGCTGCCGCCGCCCCGGACGCCGCGCCGGCAGGCCGGTACAGCCGCATCCGCAGCGCATCATTGCCGTGACGGAGATAGTCGATATCGTCGGTGGTGAATGTCAGCGTTTCGGTGGTCATGAAAGTACTCCCCGCAGGAACCGGTTATGGGCGGAAGTCTAGGCGGGGGCGTGGGGGGAGTCTATCTGGGGGATGTGAGAATACGGAGACTAGGGAGAAGGGCGACTATTCTGCTGCCATTTAGGCGTTAATGAAAGCCTCTCGATGCATTTCGAGGTAACGATGATTGGGCCAGTGTGCCGTTGCCGATAGCGCTATTCCGTTTTGTCCGATGTCAGGTCCTCCGTCTTTAACGGGAAGAATATGAGCCGCCTGAACTTCTGCGCGACCGCCATCGTTTATTATTCGCAGCCCTGTAAACGCGCAGGGGTTATCGTAGGCAGAACACACAGCACCCCGAAATCTCGCGTCGCGTATCTTCCTATTCATCAGGATTTGTGAAACTCGCCGCTCATGTAGTGATCGTGCGTCGTCCAACAATGATCTCGATTCTTCATCGAGCGAGTCGCGATCGAGCCCCAATTGGATCGCATTTTCTTCTGAAAAGGTTCCGGAGAGTCCGCGCATCACTATTTCGTTGAAATCACTTTCCCTTAACCGGCGGACCGAGTTACCGCGCAGTCGCGCGCCTACTTGCCATGGTTCTTGCACCTCGCGAAGCGCGCCTTCAGCGTATCTGCCGCGGTCATTCCAAGGTGTAGGTGAATCGAAGGTAAGATAATTGCAAATCTTCGCGTAGTGCAGACCGGTGTTCTGTGCGTCCGGCACGATCTCTTCAATCTGTCCGACGGCAAAATAAGATAGATCGCCGCCCGATGCTCTAGTCCGCCGGAAAACAACCCAATCGCCAACACAATCTTGTAAAGTTTTAAGGTAGCGAGACGGAAAGTGATATTTCTCCGCGCTATCGTCGTAGCCCGATCCGGGTTTGGTATCGAGAACTGCTTTCATGCCAATAAATGACACAAATGCGCAGTTTGGAAAACATCGATTAATGATTTTAGAAGATCGGTAAAACCGGGATTGTGGCCCAAATCGGGATTGTGGACCAAATAGAGTCAGGAGTTGTTGTCTCTAACTCGCCGTCTCCATCATCTCCACGAACCGTGCGAACAGGTAGTGGCTGTCCTGCGGGCCAGGGCTGGCTTCGGGGTGGTACTGCACCGAAAAGACCGGCTTGCCGGTCAGGCGGATGCCTTCCAGCGTGCCGTCGAACAGCGATGTGTGGCTCGGCTCCACGCCGTCGGGCAGGGCGTCGCCGTTCACCACGAAGCCGTGGTTCTGGCTGGTGATCTCCACCTTGCCGGTCGCGAGGTCCTTCACCGGGTGGTTGCCGCCGCGGTGGCCGAGATGCATCTTTTTCGTGGTCGCCCCCAGCGCCAGCGCGAGGAGCTGGTGGCCGAGGCAGATGCCGAACATCGGCAGGCCGAACTTGATCAGCTGCTTTATCACCGGCACGGCATATACGCCGGTCGCCGCCGGGTCGCCCGGCCCGTTGGACAGGAAAATGCCGTCCGGCCTGTGGCGCAGCACCTCTTCGGCGCTCGCCGTGGCGGGCACCACGGTGACTTTGCAGCCGGCGGAGGCGAGCGCGCGGAGGATGTTGCGCTTGGCGCCGAAATCCATCGCGACCACGTGGAACCGGGGGTTTTCCTGCCTGCCATAGCCTGCGTGCAGCGCCCACAGGCTTTCGTCCCAGGTATAGGTCTGGCGGCAGGTGACCTCTTTGGCGAGGTCCATGCCCTCCAGCCCCGGCCAGGCGGCGGCGGCGGCTTCGAGCGCGTCTAGATCGAACGTGTCGTCCCACCGGCCGTCGGGCGCGTGATGGATCACGCCGGTCGGCGCGCCGCCGTCGCGGATCAGCCGGGTCAGGCGGCGCGTATCCGCCCCGGCGAGGCCGATCAGGTTGTTGGATTTCAGCCACGCGTCGAGATGCTGGGCGGCGCGCCAGTTCGACGGGTGCGTGATGTCGGCGCGGACGATCAGCCCGCGGGCGGCCGGGGTGGTGGTCTCGATGTCTTCCGCGTTGGCGCCGACATTGCCGATATGGGGGAACGTGAAGGTGACTATCTGGCCGGCATAGGACGGGTCGGTCAGGATTTCCTGATAGCCGGTCAGCGAGGTGTTGAAGCAGACCTCGCCCGTGGTCGTGCCGGTCGCGCCGATGCCGCGGCCCCATATGACCCGGCCGGCGGTCCCGCCGCCGCCGAGGACCAGCACCGCGGTCGCGCCGGGTGGCGGGGTCCGGCTGTCTGCCGGGCTTGCCGGCGTGCGGGTCTGTGTGTCTGTGTCGGCCATCGGGCGGGTTCCCATAGAGCTGTTTCCGTCGCGCGGGTTCGTCGCGCTGTTTCCGTCGGGCGGTTTCGTCGCGCTGTTTCGTCGGGCGGATTCCGGGACGGATTCCGGCGGCGGGCGTTGCCGGCGCGTAACGGTCCCCGCGCGCGGGCCTCCGGTTAGATACGGGATCGCGGGAGACTCGTCAACCGAAAGGAAATTTTGAAAGGTCTTGGAAATTCAAAGGGTTAGTTCCATTCAGAAGGTTTGCGCGTGCCGGGGAATTGGGTTAACGTCCGCCGCCTCGCAACAGCCAAGATGAGATCCATGCTCAGAGAACGGCTCAACGAAACGCTCAAGTCATCGATGAAGGACAAGAACCCGGTCGCGGTGTCGACCCTGCGTCTGATCCTCACCGCCATCAAGGACCGCGATATCGCGGCGCGCTCCAAGGGCGTGGATGACGGGATCGGCGATGCGGAGATCCTGCAGGTGCTCCAGACCATGGTGCGCCAGCGTCACGATTCGATCGAGATGTACAAGCAGGGCAACCGGCCGGAGCTTGCCGAGCGCGAGGCCGAGGAAATCAAGGTCATCGAGAGCTTCATGCCGCGCCAGCTCGACAATGCCGAGATCGAGGCGGCGATCGCCGCCGTGATCGAGGAGACCGGGGCGAGCTCGGTCAAGGATATGGGCAAGGCGATGGGCAGCCTGCGCGAACGCTATGCCGGCCAGATGGATTTCGGCAAGGCGAGCGCGATGCTGAAGGCGAAGCTCTCGGGCTAGCAGGCCCGGCGGCGTCTGCCGCCGCTGCGACTGCCGGTCGGGATTTTCCCTGATTTCCCGCGGGGGGATTTTGCGGGCGGCCGATGCTGTCCTATACTTGATCCGGTCCCGCTACTTGATCCGGTCCCGCTGCCGCCGATAACCGCTGCGAAAGGCATCCATGGCGTTTTCGCCCCAGTTCCTAGACGAGATCCGCGCCAGGCTGACCCTGTCCGACGTCGTCTCGCGCCGGGTCAAGCTCCAGCTCCGCGGCCGCGAACACACCGGCCTCTGCCCCTTCCACAACGAAAAAAGCCCGTCCTTTACCGTCTCAAATGATAAGGCCTTCTATCACTGCTTCGGCTGTGGTGCCCATGGGGATGTGATTGGGTATTTGATGCAGGCGGAGGGGATTTCGTTTCCGGAGGCGGTGGAGCGGCTGGCGGCGGAGGCGGGGCTGGAGGTGCCGGTATCGAGCCCCGAGGAGCGCGCACAGGCGCAGCGCCGCGCCGGGCTGCTGGAGGTGATGGAAGCCGCCTGCGCCCATTACGAGAAAACCCTGCGCTCCCCCGCGGGCAGGACGGCGCTCGCCTACCTGAAGGGCCGCGGGCTGTCGGACGAGACGATCCGCCGCTTCCGCCTCGGCTTCGCGCCGCCCGGCAACACGATCAAGACCGCGATCATGTCGGAGGCGATGCCCGAATCCCTGCTCGCCGAAGGCGGCCTGATCCGCATCCCCGATGACGGCCGTCCTCCTTACGACTTTTTCCGCGACCGGGTGCTGTTCCCCATATCGGACGCGCGCGGGCGCATCATCGCCTTCGGCGGCCGCACCCTGGGCGACGGCGAGCCCAAATACCTGAATTCGCCGGACACGCCCCTGTTCGACAAGCGGCGCACGCTCTACGGCCTCGCCCAGGCGCGGCGCGCGGCCCATGACAAAAAGCGCATCCTCGTGACCGAGGGCTACATGGACGTCATCGCCCTGTCGCAGCACGGCATCAAAGAGGCGGTCGCCCCCCTCGGCACGGCGCTGTCGGAAAGCCACCTCGCGCTTCTGTGGAAGGTCGCCGACGAGCCGTATCTCTGTTTCGACGGCGATGCCGCCGGCCAGCGCGCCCAGGCCCGGTCCGCCGAGCGCGCCCTGCCGCTGCTTGCCCCCGAACGCAGCCTCCGCTTCATCACGCTGCCCCCCGGCGACGATCCCGACAGCCTGGTGAGCACCCAGGGGCCGGAGGCGATGGAAGAGCTGATCGCCAAATCCACCTCGCTCGATTCCGTGATCTGGCATCTCGAAACCGCCGGGCGCGCGTTCGACACGCCCGAGCGCATCGCCGGGCTGGAAAAACGCCTCGAGGACCGCGCGCTCTCCATCGCCGACCGCAAGGTCCAGTTCCAGTACCAGTCCCTGTTCCGCCGGAAACTGCGCGACATGATCGATGCGACCCGCGATGCGGGGAGAAGCGCCGGCGGCGGCTATGGCGGCAGTTACGGGGGCAGTTACGGGGGGCGGACCCAGGGCGGCTACGGCGGCGGCAATTTCAACCGCAGCGGCAGGGCAGGCGGCGGCGGTTTCGGCGGCGGGCGCAAGACCCCCCGGGGCGGCGGGGGCTGGGAAGACCGCCGCGCCGGCCCCGGCCCCGGGTCCCTGCCCGACCAGGCGGGCCGGTCGGGCCCCGATATCCTCAAAAAACGGCACGAACAGGTGCTTCTCGCGGTGATTCTGAACCACCCGGAGCTGCTCGACATGTTCGCCGAGGATTTAGCAATGGTTAACGTTTCGAACCCTAAGCTTGACAACCTCCGGCAGGAAATCCTAAAGGTCTACGCCCTCACGGAAAATCTTGACTCCGAGGGCCTGAAGACCCAGTTAGTTAACCAGGGAAACAGCGTAATTTTGCAGTCCGTTCTCGCCTCCGATGTATACGTCCATGCCGGGTTCGCCCGGCAGGATGCGGCTGAAGACGCGGTCCGGGCGGGTTTCCTCCAGGTCCTCGCCAGCCACCTCGCCCCGGCGCGCCGGGCCGAGCTGGAAGATGCAAGGCGACTGTATGTGAACGAACCGACGGACGAGAACTGGGAAAGATTTGAAAAGCTGAAAATGGATGGACCCGGATCCCCGGGAACGGAAACACAGGCCCGGTAGCAATCCCCGCAGAAACCCCGGTAGAAGGTTCGTTAATTGCCGGACCGTTAAAAGCCGTGTTTCAGGCCGCTGCCAGCGCCGCCATTGAAGCAGAGTTACCGCCCCAAAGGGGCGCAGGGTTACCGCCCGAAAGGGGCGCAGAAATACCGCCCCAAAGGGGCGTAATAAGATGAGAGCCCGAAACGGGCCGGGGTGCTCCCGATGAGGGGGGAGGTGACGCGACAGCCGCTTTTTCGGACTCCGGTTAGCCGGATCGCGGGGCGGCAGAAGAGAGAGACGCGGAAGAGAGACGCAGAAGAGATACGGAGAGACAAGCCGATGCGCGCAGCACAGGCGCGTAACAGGAGTGTTGAGTTGAGAATGTTGAGCGCGCCCGCCGGCGCCGGTGTCCGGGAACTCCCGGGGACAGGCGGCCACAGCCGGGTCCATTTGGTAATTTTGGGGGACTGAGTCCGCATGGCGACAAAGATCAAAAAGCAGCCTGAAGCCAAACCGCAGCAGGCCGACGAGAGCAACGACGCCCCGGTGATCGATTCCGTCGATTCCGCCGTCAAGAAGCTTTTGGAGACCGGCAAGGAACGCGGTTTCGTCACCTATGACGACCTGAACAAGGCGCTGCCGCCGGACGATGTCTCGTCCGAGCAGATCGAAGACACCATGACCCAGCTCTCCGAGCTCGGGATCAACGTCGTCGAAAGCGACGAGGACGCCGACGACGACAGCGACACCGATACCGACCAGGACATCGAAGCCGAGGGCGGCACCGAGGTCGAAAAGGCCAAGCCCGCCAATGACGACAGCCAGGATCTTGGCCGCACCGACGATCCGGTGCGCATGTACCTGCGCGAAATGGGCTCGGTCGAGCTGCTCTCGCGCGAGGGCGAAATCGCCATCGCCAAGCGCATCGAGGCCGGCCGCGAGAAAATGATCTCGGCCATCTGCGAATCGCCGCTCACCTTCCGGGCGCTTTTGTCCTGGCGCGAAGGCCTGCGGAACGAGGAAATGCTGCTGCGCGACGTCGTCGACCTTGACGCGGCCTATGGCGGCGCCCCGCCCAAGGTGAACCCCAACAACCCGAACCCCAACAACAACGTGCCGGCGAACGATTCCGGCCCGATCCGCCCGGCGAAACCGACCGGCGCGCCCACCGGCGAAGCCGAGGGAGAGCCCGACGAGGACGAGGACGAGGATGACGCCGTCAGCGTCTCCATGTCGGCGATGGAAGAAGCGCTGACCCCGAAGGCGCTGAAAAACTTCGACAAGATCGCCAACACCTATCCGAAGGTCGCGAAGCTCCGCCAGAAGCGCGCCGACGCGCTCGCCGGCAAGGGCAGCTTCGGCGCCGTGTCGGAAAAGAACCTGGAAAAGCTGACCGTGGAACTGGTCGGCTACGTCAAGCAGGTGCGGATGAACAATTTCCGCATCGAGCAACTGGTGCAGGAGCTTTACACCTATAACAAGACGCTGCTGCAGCTCGAAGGCCGGCTGCTGCGCATGGCGACCAAGTCCAAGGTGTCGCGCGAAAGCTTCCTCGAGGAATATCTCGGCAACGAGACCGACACCAAGTGGCTGAACCGCATTTCCCGCCTGTCCGGCAAGGGCTGGAAGCCGTTCGTCCAGCGCTACAAGGACGACATCAAGGACGTGCGCGACCAGGTGATCGCGCTTTCCGAGGAAATCGAAATGCCGGTGGACGAGTTCCGCCGTCTCGTCAACGAGGTCCAGCGCGGCGAACGCGAAGCCAGCCGCGCGAAGAAGGAAATGGTGGAAGCCAACCTCCGCCTCGTGATCTCGATCGCGAAGAAATACACCAATCGCGGCCTGCAGTTCCTCGACCTCATCCAGGAAGGCAA
>JAYQUR010000023.1:0-19040 GCA_038148075.1 Alphaproteobacteria bacterium
CGTGTAGATCACGTTGCCGAACGGGCGCAGCCAGATTCCGGCATCGACGAACTGTGCCTTGAGCCAGTCGAGATCGTGCAGCTCCGCGACCTCGACCGCGCCGATGGCGCCCTTCACGCGGACGTCGACGACGCCCGGCACATCGGCGAGCGGCGCGAGATCGCGCGTCAGTTTCTTCTCGATGGCGGCGGCCTGCGCGAGGCGGGGTTCGGTGTCGAACAGGTCGAGCGAGGCGTTGGCGGCGGCGCAGGCGAGCGGGCTCGCCATGTAGGTGGGGCCGTGCATCAGCGCGGCTTCGGGTTTCTCGGACAGGAAGGCGTCGAACACGTCGGCCGTCGCCACCGTCGCCGCAAGATTGATCGCGCCCCCGGTCAGCGCCTTGCCGAGGCAGACGATGTCGGGGACCACGCCGGCTTGTTCGACTGCGAACAGGCTGCCCGTGCGTCCGAAATTGACCGCGATCTCGTCGCAGATCAGCAGCGTCCCCGCTGCGCGCGCCGCCTCCGCGATGGTCCGCAGCACGGTCGCGTCGTGCATCTTCATGCCGCCCGCGCACTGGACAAGCGGCTCGACGATCACGCCGGCGATCTCACCCTTATGCGCCGCCAGCAGGTCGCGCAACGCCTGCTCGGAGTCTGCATCGCGCGGGATATCGGCGAGCAGCTGTTCGGGGAGGTAGCCGCGGAACAGCGCGTGCATCCCTTCTTCCGGGTCGGTGACCGACATCGCCGCCATGGTGTCGCCGTGATAGCCGTGGCGGAACGAGACGAACTTCGTCCGGCCGGTCACGCCGCGGTTGATCCAGACCTGAACCGCCATCTTGAGCGCGACCTCGACGGCGACCGAGCCCGAGTCCGCGAAGAAAACCCGCTCCAGCCTTCCCGGCAGCAGCGCTGCAAGCCGCTCGGCGAGACGCTCCGCCGGCTCGTGGACCAGCCCGCCGAACATCACGTGCGGCATGTCGCGCAACTGTTTTTCCATCGCGGCGACGATGTGCGGGTGGTTGTAGCCGTGGCACGCCGTCCACCAGCTCGAGACCGCGTCGATCAGTTCGCGCCCGTCGTCGAGAATGATCCGGCAGCCCTCCGTCCGCGCCGCGCGCAACGGCGCCGGCGCATCCAGCATCTGCGTGTAGGGAAGCCAGAGACGAGGGATGGGAACCCGGGACAAGGGCCTATTCGGCGGCGGTCGTTGCCGCGTCGGTGCCGATTTCCATCGGACGAACCCCGAGCCGGTCGAACAGCGCGCGGTCGGTGTGCTGGGCCGGGTTGCCGGTGGTCAGCAGCGTGTCGCCGTAGAAGATCGAGTTGGCGCCGGCGAGGAAGCACAGCGCCTGCGTGGCATCGTCCATCTCCAGCCGGCCAGCGGACAGCCGCACCATAGACTTGGGCATCACGAGCCGCGCGGTCGCGATGGCGCGCACCATCTCGAGCGGCTCCAGCGGTTCCACGGCCTCGAGCGGCGTGCCCGGCACGGCGACCAGCATGTTGAGCGGTACGCTTTCCGGGTGTGCCGGCAGCGTCGCGAGCGCCCGCAGCATGTCCGCGCGGTCCGTCCGCGTCTCGCCCATGCCGAGGATGCCGCCGCAGCAGACGTTGATCCCCGCGTCGCGCACCTTGCCCAGCGTGTCCAGCCGGTCGGCGAACGACCGCGTCGAGACGATCTCGCCGTAATAGTCTTCCGACGTGTCGATATTGTGGTTGTAGTAGTCGAGTCCGGCGGCGCGCAGGCGGCCCGCCTGGCCGTCTTCCAGCATGCCGAGGGTGACGCAGGTCTCGAGCCCGAGGGCTTTCACTTCCGCGATCATGTCGCAGACGGCGTCCATGTCGCGGTCCTTCGGGCTGCGCCAGGCCGCCCCCATGCAGAACCGCGTCGCGCCCGAATCCTTCGCGCGCAGGGCCGCCGCGCGGACCGCGTCGAGCGACATCAGCTTTTCGGGCTTCACCCCGCTCGCATCGTTGTAGGCGCTCTGCGAACAATAGGCGCAATCCTCCGGACAGCCGCCGGTCTTGATGCTGAGTAGCGTCGAGACCTGGACCTCGTTGGCGTCGAAATGCAGGCGGTGAACGGTCTGTGCAGCGTGCACGAGATCGTTGAACGGCGCGTCGATCAGGGCGCGCACCTCGGCGGTCGTCCAGTCGTGGCGCGGCGTGCCGTAGGCAACGGCAGGGTCGGTCGTGAGAATCGTCATGTGCGCTATAGTAGGGACCGGCTTCATTGCGACAAGCGGGATTTCGCATGTCTTCCGAATCGCTCGACCGGTTCGCCCGGGACAAGCTCGCCGCGCTCGACGCGCGCGGCCTCCGGCGGTCGGTGCAGGAAACGCACCGGACGGACGCCGTCCGCCTGCGCCGCGGCGGCCGGGATCTGATCTCGTTCTGCTGCAACGACTATCTAGGCCTGACCCATCACCCCGTCGTCAAACGTGCCGCCGCCGCGGCCATCGAGACCTACGGCGCCGGGGCCGGCGCGTCGCGGCTGATCACCGGCAGCCATCCCCTCTATCGCGCCCTGGAACAACGCCTCGCCGCCTTCAAGGGCACCGAGGCGGCCTGCGTGTTCGGCAGCGGCTACATGGCGAACACCGGCATCATTCCCGCTTTGGCGGGGTCCGGCGATCTCGTCGTCATCGACGAACTCGGTCATGCCTCGATGCATATGGGCGCACGGGCGAGCCGGGCCGATATCGCCTTGTTCGGGCACAACGACGCGGCCGATCTCGCCCGCATTCTGGGCGAACGTCGAGGTGCGGCGGGTACCTGCCTCGTCGTCACCGAAGGAGTCTTCTCGATGGACGGCGACCGCGCGCCGCTAGATACGTTGTCGGAGATCGCGGCGGCGCACGATGCCTGGCTGATGGTCGACGACGCGCACGGATTCGGGATCCTCGGCGGCGGCCGCGGCTCGGCCTTCGAGTTCGATCCCGCCCCGGATATCCCGTTGCAGATGGGGACGCTGTCCAAGGCTGCAGGCGGCTACGGCGCGTTCCTGTGCGCGAGCGAGTCCGTCATCGATCTGATCCGGAACCGGGCGCGCAGTCTCGTCTACACCACAGGGCTGCCGCCGGCGGTCGTTGGCGCGGCTGCGGCGGCGCTCGCCGTGATCGAGAAGGACGCGCCGCGAATCGCGCGGCCGATGGCCCATGCGCGCGCCTTCAGCGCCGCGCTCGGGCTCGCCGCGCCGGAAAGCGCGATCGTGCCGCTGGTCGTCGGCGACGAGGCGGCGGCGCTCGAGGCTTCGGCGGCGCTGGAAGAGGCGGGCTTCCTGGTTGCCGCGATCCGCCCGCCGACGGTGCCCGAGGGGACGTCGCGACTCCGCTTCACCTTCACGGCCGAACACGAAGACGCGCACGTCGCGGCGCTGGTCGAAGCCGTCCGGGGCCTCGGTCTCGTGGCGGGGACGCGTGGCGTCGCATGAGCGCCTTCTTCGTGACCGGGGCCGGCACCGAGATCGGCAAGACCTTCTATGTCGCCCGCCGCATCGCCGACGGCCGCGCCGCAGGCGAGAGCGTGCGGGCGCTCAAGCCGGTGATCAGCGGTTTCGATCCGGAGAATGCGGACGCGACCGATACCGGACGGCTGTTGACGGCGATGGGCCGGCCGACGTCGGACGAGGACATCGCGTCGATCTCGCCGTGGCGCTATATCGCGCCCATGTCGCCCGACATGGCGGCGGCGCGCGAGGGCCGCGACGTGCCGGTGGACGAGATCGTCGCTTTCTGCCGGTCCGAAATCGACGCCGCGTCGGCGTCAGGCGAAACCCTGCTGATCGAGGGCATCGGCGGCGTGATGGTGCCGCTCGACGGTACGCGCACCGTGCTCGATCTCATATCGGCGCTGTCGGTCCCGGCGATCCTTGTCGGCGGCAGCTACCTCGGCGCTCTGAGCCATACGCTGACGGCGCTGGCAGCCCTTCAGAACCGCCGTATTCCGGTGGAACGGATCGTCATCAGCGAAACGCCGGGCAGCGGTATTCCGCTTTCCGAGACCCGGGATACGGTCGCGCGCCTGGCCGCGCCCGTTCCGGTCGAAACGCTCGTCTTCGAGGTTTAGAGGCGACTCATCGCTTTCCAGACGAGGCTCGCCGAAAGCACAAGCAGGAAGATCATCAGGCCGGTGCGGAAGACGCTTTCCGCGACGCGGCGGCGCAACGCGCTTCCGGCCGCCATGCCGACGAAGGTCGGGACGAGGGCGGCCGCCGACCAGGCGATCGTCGTCGCATCCAGCGCGCCTTTCCAGAAGAGGCTTCCGGCCCAGAACAGGCTCGCGATCAGGAAGGTCAGTCCGATGGCCTGGATATAGGCCTCGCGCGGCAGCTTGAGCGCGGCGAACCAGGCGGCAAGCAGCAGGTGGAGGGAACCGGTGGCGCCCGTCAGGACGCCCGACGCGAACGCCATCGGCGGCGTGCCCCAGCGTTCCACCGACGGCGGTGCGACCGGATCGAACCGGGCGAGGGTAAGGGCTGCATAGGCGGCAACCAGTATCCCCAGCGCCCCGGACAGCAATGCCGGTTCGACGGCAAACAGGATCGCCGTACCCAGCGCGATGCCGATTCCGCCCGCGAGATTGGCAAGCGCGAAGCGTTTCAGCATAGCAGGCGCGGCGGACCCTTGCGTCGTCTGCCAAAGGTTGGAGACCAGCGCAGGCACGATCAGGAGGGGTACCGCAGTGCGCAGATCGAGCCCGAGGCCGAGAATGGCGACCGCCGTCGTCATCTGGCCGATGCCGACCGCGCCCTTGACGATCCCGGCGATCAGAAATGCGGTCGCGGCGAGGGCAATCTGGGTTTCGGTCAACGCCGGGCGTCCGTCGGGGCAGGGGCGTTCAAGGCGCGCGGGCCGTCACGATCCAGCATGCGCCGTCGAGGCGGACCGTGCCGTCGTCGTCCCGATGGGCCGACAGAACGTCGCGGATCGCGGCGATGGCCTTGTCGCGGTTGGCGCCGGTCACCTCGCCAAGAGGCTTCGACAGCGGGCCCATCTCCATCGCGAAGGCGAGCGCTTCGTCGAGGTCGCGGCCCAGCGGAATCCGGAAGTCGAACGGGGCGAGAGCGACATGTTCGAGCCCCGCGCCTTCCAGGATGCGGCGCACCCGGTCGGGGTTCGCGAAGGAGAAGGGCCCCGGATCTTCGGGCCCGGGGCGCGGCGGCATGTCGATGAACGGCCTTGCGGCCGAGACCGGCTCCATCGCCCACGGGTTTTCGCGCGGTTCGCGCCAGACGGCGAAGGCGATCCGTGCGCCGGCCGAGAACGACCCCGCAATGCGCCGGAACGCTTCTTCCGGCGCGTCGAAGAACATGACGCCCAGCCGCGAGATCGCCGCATCGAAGGAGGTCTCCGCAAACGGATAGATCGAGGCGTCGCCGAGGACGAAGACGACATTGACCAGACCGGCCTCGTCCGCGCGATCCTGGGCCCGGTCGAGCATCGGGCCGGAAACGTCGATGGCGGCGACCGAGCCGATGGGCGTCGTGCGCTGCGCCGCGGCCATCGCCAGGCCGCCGCTGCCGCAGCCGATGTCGAGGATACGGTCGCCGGGGCGGATCTCCGCCGCGTCAAGGACGGCGTCGGTCAATTCGACGAACATGCGATCCACGATGGCCGCATAGCGGGCCCAGGATTCGCCGTGCTCGCCGTTCCAGAATTCTATCTGGCCGGAATTGTCGTTGCTCATTCCCGAAGTCTACCGGCGCGGGCCGATGCGCGCCCAACAAAAAAGGCCGCACGAAGCGGCCTTTCTGTTCGTTACGGCGATCGCGGGCTCAGAAGCCTTCGCGCTCCAGCCGCTTGCGCTCCAGCTTGCGGGCACGCCGGATCGCCTCGGCCTTTTCGCGGGCGCGGCGTTCGGACGGCTTCTCGTAGGAGCGGCGCATTTTCATCTCGCGGAAAATGCCTTCGCGCTGCATCTTCTTCTTCAGGGCGCGGAGCGCCTGATCCACATCGTTGTCGCGTACGGAAACTTCCACGGCCGGTTCTTCTCCTTTCGGGCGAGAAACTTCCCCGGCATCTCCCGGCGAAGCTCGCGTATCTCGAAATCCTTCGATTTGGTCGCCGCCCGGCGAAATACCGGAAACAGCGAAAACCGGCGTTTCCGCCGGTTCTTGATGAGGGCTTATAACATAAAGCGGACTTGATTTTAAAGTCCTTAACGCCATTGTCTGTTAAACAATCCCGACAGCCGATCCGGAGCCCTTAAGCCTATGACTTTGTTGAAAATCGCCCGAATGGGCCATCCCGTGCTCCTGAAGCGGGCGGAAGCCATTGCCGACCCGTCTTCAATGGAGGTCCGCGCGCTGGTCGAGAACATGGTCGAGACGATGGAGGATGCGACAGGCGTGGGGCTGGCGGCGCCCCAGGTCTACGAGGGCCGCCGGGTGATCGTCTTCAAGTCCCCCCGCGAGCGCGGGGAGGACCAGGCGCTGGAAAGCGACTTCTCGCCGCTGACGGCCGTTGTCAATCCCGAGTTCGAACCGCTCGGCGACGAAATGGCACTGGGATGGGAAGGCTGCCTGTCGATTCCCGGCATCACCGGCGCGGTACCGCGCTATTCGCGTATCGTCTACCGCGGCTACCTGCCGAACGGCCAGCCGGTCGAACGAGAGGCGACGAACTTCCATGCGCGCGTCGTGCAGCACGAGATCGACCATCTCGACGGCGTCCTGTTCCCGATGCGCATGACCGACCTGTCGCTGCTCTCGTTCAACGAGGAACTCAAGAATTTCATGGAATACGCGACCGCGCAGGCGGCGGCGAACGATGCCGCCGACAGCGGAGAGGGAAATACCGCGTGAGCGATTCCGCGACGCACGAGGACGACCGTCGCGCCGATATGCTTGACGCGCTGGTCGACGCGGCGCTGCCGCACGTAGCGTTCGACGGCTGGACCGGCACGGCGCTTCGCGCCGGCGCGCGCGATGTCGGGGTCGACCCGGAAACGGTGCGGGACGTCTTTCCGAAGGGCGCGGCGCAGGCGCTGGCGTATTTCTCGCGGCGGGCAGACGCACGCAAGGTCGCGGCGTTCGAGGCGGCGGAAACGGATGCGCTTCGGATGCACGAGCGGGTCATGCTCGCCGTCGAACTTCGCCTGCACGAACTGATGCGGCATCGCGAGGCGGTGCGCCGCGGGCTGTCGTTCCTCGCCCTGCCGGTCAACGCGCCGCTCGGCGCGAAGCTGCTGTATCGCACCGTCGACGACATCTGGTACGCGGCCGGCGACCGCGCGGCGGATTTCTCGTTCTATACCAAGCGCGGCCTGCTTGCGGGCGTCGTCGCCTCGACGACGCTTTACTGGCTCGACGACGGAAGCGAGGATTTCGTCGCGACGCACGAATTTCTCGCACGCCGGATCGCCGACGTGATGCGGCTGCACGGCGCGCGGCGGCGCGCCGGTGACGCGGGCGGCCGCTTCCCGAACCCGTTTCGCGTCGTGCGCGACGTCGTCGAGAAGCGATACGGGTCCGCCCGCTTCTGATTCAGCTTTTCGACAGGGGCGCGAGCCGGTTGACGTGGCCCATCTTGCGGCCGGGCCGGCTTTCCGTCTTGCCGTAGAGATGCAGGCACGCGCCCGGTTCGGCCAACAGCGCCGGCCAGGCGTCTGCCTCGTCGCCGATCAGGTTGGTCATTACCGCGTCCGAGTGGCGCGACGGGTCGCCGAGCGGCAGGCCCGCCACAGCGCGCACGAACTGCTCGAACTGGCTGACGGCGCAGGCATCCATCGTCCAGTGGCCGGAATTGTGCGGCCGCGGGGCGATCTCGTTGACCAGGATCCCGCCGTCGCGGGTGACGAACATCTCGACCGCCAGCAGTCCGACGAGATCGAGCGCAGACGCCACGCGCCCGGCAATGTCGCGCGCCGCGTCCGCAACCGCCAGCGCGACCGTCGACGGCGCGGTCGTCGTATGAAGGATGTGGTCGCGGTGGACGTTGTCGACCGGGACGTAGGCGGCGGTCTCGCCCGACAGGCCGCGGGCGACGATGACGGAAATCTCGCGTTCGAAATCGACGAACCCTTCCAGCACCGCACGCTGTTCGCCAATGGCGGCCCAGGCGGCGGCCAGGCCGTCCGCCCCGTCGATCCGCGCCTGGCCCTTGCCGTCGTAGCCGAACCGTGCAGTCTTCAGGATCGCCGGCAGGCCGGTCTTTGCCGCCGCCGCGTCGAGATCGCCGGCCGAAGTCACCTCCGCCCACGGCGCGGTTCCGATGCCGTTGTCGTTCATGAAGGCCTTTTCGACGGCGCGGTCCTGCGAGACATGGAGACTGTCGACGCCGGGCCGCACCGGCACGTGCGCCGAAATGGCGGCAAGGGTCGCATCGGGCACGTTCTCGAATTCGAAGGTGACGACGTCGACGGCCCGGGCGAACGTTTCTGCCGCCGCGGTGTCCTCGTAGGGGGCGGTCGTCTGGAACGCAGAGACTTCCTTGGCCGGCGCGCCCGCATCGGGGCTGAAGATGTGGCAACGGTATCCGAGCCGCGCCGCCGACAAAGCCGCCATGCGGCCGAGCTGGCCGCCGCCCAGAATGCCGATAATAGATCCGGGAGGGAGCGCGGCGGCCATCGGGATCAGCGGCCTGTCGGTTTTTCCGGGACGTCGGCGGTCTGCTTCGCCCGCCATGCGGCGAGTTTCTTGGCGACCGCCGGATCGCCGAGCGCGACGATCGAGGCTGCCAGGATGCCGGCATTCCTGGCGCCGGCCTCGCCGATCGCGAGCGTGCCCACCGGCACGCCGCCCGGCATCTGGACGATAGACAGCAAGCTGTCGAGGCCCTTGAGAGAGCGGCTCTCCACCGGCACGCCGAGGACGGGCAACACCGTCATCGAAGCGACCATGCCCGGCAGGTGCGCCGCGCCGCCGGCGCCCGCGACGATGACCTGGAGGCCCCGGTCCGCCGCCGATTTCGCGTAGTCGACGAGCCGGTCGGGCGTCCTGTGGGCGGAAACGATGCGGGTTTCGTGCGCGACGCCCATGGCCTTTAGCATGTCGGCGGCGTGTTTCATGGTCGGCCAGTCGGACCGGCTGCCCATAATGACGCCGACGACCGGCGTTTTCCGCACTTTTCGGGCTCTCGTCGCCATAGTCTCCCCGGTGCTCCCCTGTGCCCCTTCATAAACGACCGTGCCGCCAAACCCGGCAGGGATCGGCGGCCGGGCGGCATTATAAGGGCTTCCCCGAACGGGGCAAACCGCGGAAATCCGCGATTCTAAACTATTTGTTAACCGACGCGATGTTAACGATTGGCGGAAACGCAGCCACGGATGCGACAGATGCGCATAGACAATACGCAGCGGCCTGCCGCCGTTTCGGGCGTCCGCTCGTACCAGAAGGCGAACAATGCCGCGACCGGCAACAGCCGTGCGGACGACGCCGCCTCGTTTCTCGGCATTCCCGCGAACGAACTGACGCCGAAGGTCCAGGAAGCCATCATGAAGCTGATGGAGGAAGTGGACCGGATGCGCCGGGAGCTTGAGGACAGCCGCTCGCGGATCGAATATCTCGAACAGCTCGCCGATCAGGATTCGCTCACCTCGGTCGCGAACCGCCGCGCCTTCGTCCGCGAGCTGTCGCGCAACCTCTCGCTTGCCGAACGCTACGGCACGGCTTCGAGCGTCATCTATTTCGACGTCAACGGGCTGAAGCAGATCAACGACACCAAGGGACATGCCGCGGGCGACGCGGTCATCCTGAAGGTCGCGCAGATCCTCGCCGCGAACGTCCGCGAATCCGACATCGTCGGCCGCCTCGGCGGCGACGAATTCGGCGTCATGCTGTCCCACGCGGACGAAAACGCCGCCATGGCCAAGGGAGAACAGCTCGTCGAGGCCATCGCCGGCGATCCGCTGGACTGGGAGGGCGATAAGATCCCGCTCAAGGTCGCTTTCGGCGTTCACACGATCCGCGGCGGCGCGGATGCCGGCGCCGCGCTCGAAGCCGCCGACAGGGCGATGTACGAAAACAAGACCGCCCGGAAGCGGGAAAACGTCTGACGGCGCGACGCGGCGCGATCAGGCGATTATGTCGGGATAGAGCTTCCCCTCGATCCGCGAAATCTGATCCTTCAGAACGAGCTTTCTCTTCTTGAGGCGTTGCAGCTGCAGCTGGTCATAGGGCGCGCGCTCGGTCAGACGCGCGATAACGTCGTCGAGATCCCGGTGTTCGAGTTCCAGCTCGGTCAGCCTCTGCCGCAGGGCTTCTTCTTCGCCCATTTTCCCTGCCATTCCGATGCATATTCGGCCGGATGATAGCAGAATCCCCCGGGCACTGTTACTGTGAAGCGGGCGGAATTCTCCAACCAGGCGAAGCCACGTGACGGAAGCGAAACGAATCGGAGTCCTTACCAGCGGCGGAGATTGCGCCGGCCTCAATGCCGCGATACGGGCGGTGGTTCACCGGGCTATCGACGGATACGGCTACCGCGTCTTCGGCATCCACAACGGGACCCGCGGCCTGATGGAAAGGCCCCTCGATTACGAGGAACTGTCCGAACGCATCTTCACGGGACACATCCTCCGGATGGGCGGGACGATCCTGGGGTCGGTCAATCGCGGCGATCCGTTCGCCTTCCGAATGCCCGACGGCACGATCAGGGACAGGGTCGACGATATCGTCGAGGGATACCGTCAGCTCGGCCTCGATGCGCTGATCGCCATCGGCGGCGACGGCAGCCTCGATATCGTCCGCCGGATCGCGCAGCGCGGAGACCTCAACGTGATCGGTATCCCGAAGACCATCGACAACGACGTGGGCGTTACCGAAAACTCGATCGGCTACGTCACCGCCGTCGACGTGGCGACCGAGGCGCTCGATCGCCTGCAACCGACGGCTGCCAGCCACAGCCGCGTGATGGTTCTGGAAGTGATGGGCCGCGACGCCGGGCATATCGCGCTTTCCGCTGGAATTTCGGGCGGTGCCGATGCGATCCTGATCCCCGAAATCGACTGGTCCATCGAGGGTCTCGCCGCCCGCATCCGCCGGGTCTATGCAACCGGTCGCAACTTCGCGCTCGTCATCGTCGCAGAGGCGGCGCGTCTGCCGGGCGGCGAGACCGTCGGCAAGAAGCGCGAAGGCGGCGCCATCCGGCTCGGCGGCATCGGCGAACGGGTCGGCGAACTGATCGAGGATTCCACGGGATCCGAGACCCGGGTCACGGTTCTCGGCCACGTCCAGCGCGGCGGCTCGCCGAGCCCGCGCGACAGGTTTTTCGCGTCGGCCTTCGGCGTGCACGCGGTCGACCTCGTCGCCGAGGAAAGGTTCGACCGGATGGTCGCCTGGTCCAACAGGAAATGCATCGACGTTCCGCTCGAACAGGGCATCACGGGCTACCAAAAGGTGGACCTTCGCGGCGCGATCGCCCACACGGCGCGCGGCCTCGGCATTTATATTGGCGACGACTGAACCGGTTTCCCGCAGGAGAGAAGAATTGTCCGAGTTTCCCGATCACCCGTTCTGGGATTTTTCGCTCGATGTCTATATGAGCGAGGGCGTCGGGGCTGCGTGTCTCGACTTGCAGTCGGCGCACGAGCTGGACGTCAACGTGCTGCTGTTTTGCAGCTGGCTGGGCGCGTCGGGTCGCGGCGTGCTGAGCGACGCCGAAATGGATGCGGCGCTCGGCGCCGTCGCCGACTGGCACGAGGACGTAGTCAGGTCCTTGCGCGCTGTGCGGACGCGCATGAAGGTCGGCGTGACCAACGCGCCGCCTAATCTCGCCGAATCGCTGCGCCAGCGGATCCAGAAGGCCGAGATCGACTGCGAACACACCGAACAGCTCATGCTCGCGGCCGCTGTCCAGCGGGAGGCGGACGCGTCGCTGGCGGAAATGCGACGCGCCGCGGATGCGGCGGCCAATATCGGGCTCTATTTCGCGCGGTCCGGCCGGAAGGCGACGGACGCGGACCGGACGAATCTCGGGGTGATCCTGGGCGTCGCTTTTCCGGGGGTTCCGGAGGCCGAAATGGCGGAGATCCGGGGCTCCATCGGACGTTGAGCGGCGTCTTCACCGGAGGTTTTACTTTTTCGCGCGCGCTGTACTAGACTTCTCCGGTGGAAACGAATTTCCACGCTACGGAGGGAACTTGATATGAGCGAAGGTCTGTCGATCGATCAGCTGAAATCGCAACACGCAGAGCTCGAAAGCGCGCTCGAGGCCGAAGAGGCCAAACTCCAGCCGGACGAGATGACGGTCGCCGACATCAAGAAACGGAAACTAGCGATCAAGGACGAGATCGTGCGGCTCGAGCATGCCTGAGGCTCGCTGACGCGAACGTTTAAAGCCCGCCCCGGTTCCCCGCGGCGGGCTTTTGTATCGGGTTGCGGCCCATGCCGCGGCAGCGACGGCCGATCAGAGCTTGAATTCGGGCATCGGCGTTTCGGTCGGCGGCGGATCGTCTGCCGGTGGCGCTTCGACGGTGGCGCTGTAGCCGGCCCTCTTCACTTCCTTGTCCAGGTCCTGCCGGTTGCACAGGCCGAGACCGACCGGGTCGCGCGCGCTGATGTTCGCCATGTTCCAGTGCGACCGGTCGCGAATCGCCTTGATGGTCGGTTTCGTGGTGCCGATCAGGCGCGAAATCTGCGCATCCGCGAGATTGGGGAAATGCTTTACCAGCCAGGCGATCGCGTCCGGCTTGTCGCCGCGCCGGGCGACGGGGGTGTAGCGCGGTCCCTTGGTTCGCGTCGCGGGCCGCGGCACGGTGGTCTTCGCCATCTTCAGCCGTTCGGCAGGGTCGGCCTCGCAGCGTTCGATTTCCTCGCGGGTCAGCTGGCCGTTGGCGATCGGGTCGTAGCCGACCATGCCGACCGCGACCTCGTCGTCGGCGATGCTCTGGACTTCGAGCTCGTGGAGATTGCAGAACGCCCCGATCTGGCGAAAGGTCAGTCCCGTGTTCTCGATCAGCCACACGGCCGTAGCCTTCGGCATCAGGGGTTGGGCGGTATCGTTGGATTGACGGCTCATATTTCCACTCTCTCTCGGGCCCATTCGGGTCGGGCCGATGTCCTCAGGTTTGCGCGCGGTCGGCCCTAGTCGGCCGCGTCCGCGTCGACGCTCAGCATGATCTTACCTATATGGGCGCTCGAGGCCATCAACGCATGCGCTTCGTTCGCCTTTTCGAGCGGGAAGACCTTGTAAATCAGCGGCTTGATAGCGCCTTTTTCGAACAACGGCCACAACTTCTCGTGCACCGCGGCGGCGATCGCGCCTTTTTGCTCCACGGAGCGCGGCCGCAGCGTCGAGCCGGTGTAGCGCAGGCGCTTCATCATGATCGTCGGGATGAACAGTTCGACCTTGGCGCCCTTCTGGACCGCGACCTGGACGAGGCGGCCTTCCGGTGCCAGCACGTCGAGGTTCCGGTTGAAATAGTCGCCGCCGACCATGTCGAGGACCACCGTGCAGCCCTTGCCGCCCGTCGCTTCCTTGACGACCTCGACGAAGTCCTCCTCGGTGTAGTTGATCGCCCGGTCCGCGCCCATCTCCTCGCAGGCGCGGCATTTCTCCGCGGTGCGCGCCGTCGTGAAGACGGTGCAGCCGAACGCCTTGGCCACCTGGATCGCGGCGGAGCCGATACCGCCCGATCCGCCGTGGACCAGCAGGGTGTCGCCCGCTTCCAGGTGCGCGCCGTCGAACAGGTTGGTCCATACCGTGAAGAAATTCTCCGGAATCGCCGCGGCGCGGATCATGTCGTAGCCGGCCGGCAGCGGCAGCGCCTGCGGCGCCGGCACGACGCAGTATTCGGCGTAGGAGCCGCCCGAGACCAGCGCGCAGACCTCGTCTCCCAATGAAAATCCGCTCACGCCGTCGCCCAGTTCCACGACCGTTCCGGCAAGCTCGAGGCCGGGAATGTCCGTCGCCCCCTTCGGCGGCGGATAGCCGCCCTCGCGCTGCATGGTATCGGGAAAGTTGACGCCCGACGCGGCCACCCTGACCAGGATTTCGCCCGCGCCGGGACGGGGCGTCGGTCGGGTGACCGGTTTGAGGACGTCCGGGCCGCCGAATTCCGTGATTTCGATGGCGGTCATATTTTCGGGAATGTCGAAAGACATTTCGCGGGTCTCGTTTCTGTAATCTGCGGGGAACGAAGGTTGCAGGTCTATCGTCTCGGCGGCAAACTGACAAGGGCCGTGCGCCGGGAGAAGCAGAGATGATCGAAGACGACAACCTTCCGCAGAACATGCCGAAACCGAAGCGGAACCTCGATCCGATGTCGATCGAGGAACTGCACGAATACATCGAGGAGATGAAAGAGGAGATCGAGCGAGTCCGCGGGGAAATCGCCAAGAAGGAGGCGCACCGCGCGGGCGTCGACGCTCTCTTCAAGAAATGAATCGCGTATTAACCAACAACGGCGAATCCGGCTAGAAATTAAATATTTTTTCGATGTGCAGATTCGATTTGTTTCGATTCTTTTCTGAAATATTTTTCCCGTTAATCATATAAAATATTGAAAATATTATGATAATTGGAATTCTTGGGTTCGAGAATTCATACAATAATATTCGCTAATTTCCTAAATTTTAAGGCACATTTTAAATGTTTGTTAACGATTTCGGCCGTATTCTGCCTCTTGACGGTTCGGGCGACCGAATCGTTGAAAAGGATCCTCATCCCATCCTTTTGACGCCTCCCTGTTAACTGAACCGCCCTCACGGGCGGTTCTTTTTTTGCTTTACGCTTTGTTCAAGGCGTGTTTGCTAGGGTGTGCGAAATCTCCAACAAGGTGCCGATTGTCGAATGGCGGGCCCGCTGAACGCTTTTATCGAGGATTCCTACCAGGAAACCCTCACCCTCATGACTGAACTCCGCGACTATCTGACCGAGATTCAGTCGTCGCCGTCGCCGTCGCTCGATCCGCAGCTTCGCACCCGTATCGTCGGCGAAATCTCGACGATGACCCGTCACATGACCGAGGCGATGGCGTGGCTGCTGTTGCAGAAGGCGGCTGCAGCCGGCGAGATCACCAGCGTCGAGGCGAACGAACGAGCCGACGGGCTGATGGAAGTCGACGATGAGCCGCGCGAGCCCGAGGTGGCGGCAGTAGCGCTGCCGATGGCGGTGCGCGGCTATATCGACCGTAGCCGGCGGCTGTACGGCCAGATCCGCAAACTCAGGGAATCCACCGACCGGACGATCGGCTGACGGCCGGAGCCTGGCTTCCGGAAGCTCCGCTTCGATATTCCGGCAAGAAAAAAGGGGACGCAGACGCGCCCCCTTCGTCGTTTCCGAAAGCGGTCCGGCTTACTTGATGCCGAGGTCCTGGAACCGCTTGTTGAACTTCGCGACCTGGCCGCCGGAATCGACGAGACGCTGCGAGCCGCCCGTCCATGCAGGGTGCGACTTCGGGTCGATATCCAGCTTGAGCTGTTCGCCTTCGCTGCCCCAGGTGGAGCGCGTGCGGTAGGTCGTGCCGTCCGTCATCACGACTTCAATCTCGTGATATTCCGGATGAATGTCTTTTTTCATCGCAATTTCTCCAGCGAAAGAGCGCGCTTTATAAGGAAATGCGCCCGCGTTTGCAACAAAAAGCAGGTAGCTTGTTTTGCCCGCCGACGCGGGTTGGCGCCAGCCCTCTCCTTCGCCGTGTCGATAGACGCCCTACCGCTGCGTCAGCTTGAACTCGATGCGCCGGTTGCGGCGATAGGCGATCTCGTCGGTGCGGGCGTCGAGCGGCTGGAATTCGCCGAAACCCGCCGCGACCAGACGGTTTGCGGGCACGCCGAACGTGATCAGTTCCTTGACCACGGAGATGGCGCGCGCCGACGAAAGTTCCCAGTTCGACGGGAATTTGGCGTTTCGGATGGGCACCCGGTCGGTGTGGCCGTCGACCCGCAGAACCCAGTTAAGCTCGTCCGGGATCCGTTTCGATATCTCGACCAGCGTCGCTGCAAGCTGGCGGATCTTCTCACTGCCTTCGGGATTGAGGTCGGCGGCGGCGGACGGGAACAGCACCTCGGACTGGAAAACGAAGCGGTCGCCCACGATCCGGACGCCCTGGCGGTCGCCCAGCACCTCCCGGAGCCGGCCGAAGAATTCCGACCGGTAGCGCGCCAGCTCCGCGACCTTGGAGGCGAGCGCCTGGTTGAGCCGCTTGCCGAGATTGACGATCTGGACGTTCTGCTCGGCGACCTTTGCCTCGGATGCCTCGAGGGCGGCATTGAGCCGCGCGAGCTGCTGGCGCAGGGCGGCGAGCTGGCGGTTGAGCATCTCCACCTCCCGGCGCGTCTCGGCGCGGATCTTCTGTTCGTCGGTCAGTTCCTGGCCGATCCGCTGCGCCTGTTCGGAAAGATCCCGGATCTTCAGGTCCTTCGCCTCGATCTCCTTCTGGGCGAGGGCGGTTCGTTCCTCTTCAGTCGACAGCCTGGTTTCCAGTTCCTTCGACCGGTCGCGCAGCGCGGTGACCGTCTCGTCGCGCGCCTTGACGGTCGCGGCAAGATCGGCGACCCGCTTCTCGAGCGCGGTGCGCACTTCCCGAAGCGCCGTGATGTCGCGATTGAGCCGGGCGATTTCCGCGAGCCGCTCCTCGATGATCTCCTTGTCGGCGGCCACGGTCCTGAGCGCTTCTTCGAGCTCCTCGCGCGTTGTCCGCTGCTCGGCGACGACTGTCTCCAGGCGCGTCTGGAGCGATTTCAGCTCCGCGTTGCGCTCGGCCAGCATGCTTTCGAGCGCGTCCTTCTGCGGCAGCACTTCGGCGAGCTGGCTCGAAAGCCGTTCGCGCGTCGCGACCGAGGCCGCGAGATCGGCGGAAAGTTGCGAGACGTTATCGCGGAGCTGCGCCGTCTCCGATCGTTCGAGCGCCAGAATCTCCGACAGTTCGGCGACCTGCCGGGTGAGGCGTTCCAGCGCCTGGTTGCGTCCCGACAGCATCTCGCTGAGGAAGAACTGGGCCAGCGTGAAGATCATCAGCAGGAAGATGATGATGATAAGGAGCGCCGAAAGCGCATCGACGAAACCCGGCCAGATGTCGAACGCCTGACGCCGGTTGCGAATGGCGCGGGCCATGTCGGCTCCTTGCCCCGGCCGTCAGCGCCCCGCCTGCTCGGCAATGGCGGCGAGCGTACGGGACAGGACGCGGATTTCGGTGCGTAGCTCCTGGACGACTTCGGTCCGTCCGCTTGCCGCGTCTTCGAGCAGGCGCGCGACATGCACGTCGATGTTGCGCAGGTGATTTCGGATGTCGTCGTTTCCCGCCGATGCGGCGAGCCCGGAGCGGTTCAGGTTCTCGTCGAGCCGCGCGAGGATGGGTTTGAGTTCGAGCTGGCTCTCGGCGAGCTTCACCATCAGCGACTGTTCGGCCTTCATCTGATCGGTAAGCGTGCCGAGCCGTTCGGAAAGCTGGACGATGCTCTGGTTGGCGCCGATCCGGGATTCCTCGCCGCGCTGGAGCGTCCGCTGGAGACCCTCGAGACTGTCGGCGGTCTGTTCGAGGAGCGCCTGGACGTAGGCGGGAACCGACTGGTCGCCCTCCATCGACAGCGCGCCCGAGGCGAGGCGGGTCTGGCCCGACAGCCAGTCCTCCAGATCGTTGTAGAACCGGTTCTGCGCCTGGCCGGCCTGGAGTTCGAGGAAGCCGAGCACCAGCGAGCCGGCGAGGCCGAACAGCGACGACGAGAACGCCGTTCCCATGCCCGAGAGCGGCGCCTGCAGGCCCTGCTTGAGATTCGCGAACACGCCGCCCAGTTCGCCGCCCTCGATGGCGAGTCCGCCGATCACGTCGCTCACCGACTCGATCGTCTGCAGCAGGCCCCAGAACGTGCCCAGCAGCCCGAGGAAGATCAGCAGGCCGATGGTGTAGCGGGACAGGTCGCGCGATTCGTCGAGCCGCGCCGAAATACCGTCGAGGACCGAACGCATCGACAGCGCCGACAGGCTGAACCGCTCCGTCCGTTCGCCGAGCATCGCCGCCATCGGCGCGAGCATGTGCGGTTGCGGCGTATCGGACGTTCCCGGCCGCCCGGTACGATAGTTTTCCATCCACGCCACGTCGCCGATCAGCACGAAGACGGTACGGAAGATATGGACGATGCCGAGCAGCAGCACGCCGACGATCAGCCCGTTGAGAAACGGGTTGGCCAGGAAGGCGTCGGCAATTCCGCCCGCCAGCAGGGCGGCGATAGCGGCAACGGCCACGAGAAACGCGACCATTCGGAACAGGTATCGCCTCGGATGGGTCATCGGCGCAGCCCGCCTCGGCGTTTCCGGTCGGGCGCCGCGACGGGGCGGGGGGTCATCGCGCGGTCACGATGACATCGACGCGATCGGAGGGCCCGTTCTCGAATTTGTTTCCGAGGGCGCGGACGTCGATGCGTGTGCTGCTGATTCCCTTATCGATGAGGTACTTGCGGACTGCGAGGCCGCGCGAAAGCGACAGGCGTCTTGCCTGGCTCGTGGTCTGCGAATCGCCCCTGGCATAGGCCATCAGCTGCAGGCGCAACGAGCTGTCGGATTTGAGCGAACCGGCAAGGCCGTCGAGCGTCTGCCTGGCGGCGTCGCGGATCGCGGCTTCCCCGGAATCGAAGTTCAGGCGGAACTGACGTCCGGGCGCGACCGTGCCGCCCGACGGCGGAAGCGACGCCGTTTGCTTCGGCGGTTCGGGGGCGGTCTTCAGGGGCATAGGCTCCGACCTGGACGGCGCCGGCGGCTCGGGCGTCGCGACCGCGACGGCGGGCGGCGGCGCGGGAACGGCGGGCGGCGGCGGAACGTTCGGGGCGGCCGGCGGCGCTGCAACAGGCGGCGGTACCGGCGGCGCGACGGGGACGGGTTCAGGCCTGGGCTCGGCGCGCGACGCCATGGCCGGCGGTGGGGCGGCCGGGGACGTCGTTGTCGCAACCGGCGGAGGGCGGGTGACAGCGGGCGGCGGCGCGGCCGTTGGGACGCTGGGGCGGGCCGGCCGGGTCGATGAGGGCCGGGACGGCGCCGTCACGCGCGGTACGGTCGGTCGGGCAACCGTTCGCGCATTCGGCGGCACGAGTTGCTGCAGCCGCCCGTCCCTGTCTCCCGAGGCGTTTGGCATCAGAAGTGTCCGGACCGAAGGTTGAAGGACCTGCGGCACAGTTTGCGG
>JAYQUR010000024.1:0-18563 GCA_038148075.1 Alphaproteobacteria bacterium
TCACGGCCGAGGACTGGCGCATCGTCGTCACCGGCTTCAAGGAACGGGTCGAGGATGAGACCGGCAAGCCCTTCCCACAGGATCCGCGCGACCAGCTCTGGGGCGCGATCACCGCCGTGTTCGGGAGCTGGCAGAACGACCGCGCCAACACCTACCGGCGGCTGCATGGCATTCCCGAGAGCTGGGGCACCGCCGTCAATGTCCAGGCGATGGTGTTCGGCAACATGGGCGAGGACTGCGCCACCGGCGTCGCCTTCACGCGCGATCCGTCGTCCGGCGAAAACGCGTTCTACGGCGAATATTTGGTGAATGCGCAGGGCGAGGATGTCGTTGCCGGCATTCGCACGCCGCAGCACCTGACCGTCGCCGGAAAGAAGGTGCACGGCTCGGACCTTCCGGCGATGGAAGAAGTGATGCCCGAGGTGTTCGCGCAGCTCGACGAGGTGCGGCTCAATCTCGAAAAGCACTACCGCGACATGCAGGACATCGAGTTCACCGTCCAGCAGAACAAGCTCTGGATGCTGCAGACGCGCTCCGGCAAGCGGACGGCGAAGGCCGCCCTCAAGATTGCCTGCGACATGGTTGCAGAAGGATTGATCACGAAGGAGGAAGCGGTTTCCCGCGTCGATCCCGAATCGCTCGACCAGCTTCTGCATCCGACGCTGGACCCCGACGCGCCGCGCGATTCCCTGACGCGCGGCCTGCCCGCATCGCCGGGCGCGGCCTCCGGCAAGGTCGTATTTTCCGCCGACGAGGCGGAAGCGGCGGCGTCGCAGGGCGAGAAGGTCATTCTCGTCCGCATCGAAACCAGCCCCGAGGACATCCACGGCATGCACGCCGCGGAAGGCATCCTGACGAGCCGCGGCGGTATGACGAGCCATGCGGCGGTCGTCGCGCGCGGCATGGGGCGGCCCTGCGTGGCCGGCGCGGGCGATATCCGGATCGACTACGTACAGCAGACGCTGACGTCGCTCGGCCGCACCTTGTCGGCGGGCGATACGATCACCATCGACGGCACGACCGGCGAAGTGATGGCAGGCGAGGTTCCGACGCTTCAGCCCGAGTTGTCGGGCGATTTCGGCACGTTGATGGGATGGGCCGACGAGATTCGCGAGCTCAGGGTACGTACCAATGCCGAGACGCCGGCGGATGCCCAGACCGCGGTCGATTTCGGCGCCGAAGGAATCGGCCTCTGCCGGACCGAGCATATGTTCTTCGATGCCGACCGCATCATCGCCGTGCGCGAGATGATCCTCGCGCGAAACGAACAGGGCCGGCGGGCCGCGCTCGAGAAGATCCTGCCGATGCAGCGACAGGATTTCATCGATCTGTTCCGCATCATGGCGGGCAAGCCGGTGACCATCCGACTGCTCGACCCGCCGTTGCATGAATTCCTGCCGCATACCGCCGAGGAGATGCAGCAGGTTGCGGATGCCGCCGGCGTTTCCGTCGAGGATCTGCGGGTGCGCGCCGACGAGCTTGCCGAGGTCAATCCGATGCTCGGACACCGCGGCTGCCGGCTTGGTATTTCCTATCCGGAAATTTCCGAGATGCAGGCGCGCGCGATCTTCGAGGCGGCGGTCGAGGTGTCGAAGGATGCAGGCGCTCCGGTGGAACCGGAAGTGATGATCCCGCTTGTCGCCGACAAGATGGAATTCGATATTCTGCGCGAACGCATCGACGCCGTCGCGGCGCAGGTCTTCGAGGAGATGGGGGCCGAAGTCCCTTACCTTGTAGGGACCATGATCGAACTGCCTCGCGCCGCGCTGCGCGCCGGCGAGATCGCCGAGGGTGCCGAGTTTTTCTCGTTCGGCACCAACGATCTGACCCAGACGACGTTCGGCCTGTCGCGCGACGACACGGCGGGGCTTTTGAAGGAGTACGGCAGGCGGGGTATTTTCGACAAAGACCCCTTCGTCTCGATAGACGTCGACGGTGTGGGCGAACTGGTGAAGATCGCGGCCGAGCGCGGCCGGGCGACGCGGCCGGGAATCCAGCTCGGCATCTGCGGCGAGCATGGGGGAGATCCCGATTCGGTGCATTTTTGCGCCGGCGTCGGTCTCGACTACGTCTCGTGTTCGCCTTATCGGGTGCCGATCGCGCGGCTTGCCGCGGCGCAGGCGGCGCTCCGAAAAAACGCCGGTTAGCCGTTTCGGTTCAGAAATTCGCCCAGTCGGGCTTGTGCGGCCGGATCACGGCACCGTCTGCGGAGAGGTCGTCGCGGGACGCGAGATCGAGCCGCAACAGAGCGAGGCCCTTGCCGTCACGAGCGCTGTATATCTCGCCAGCCGTAACGCCGTCGGCGAGGATCGCCGCGCCAGGCACGACGGTTCCCTCGATCTCGACAGGAAAGAGGCGCTTCTTGACGAGGTTCCGATGCTTCATCCGGGCGGTGACTTCCTGACCTACATAACAGCCTTTGGTGAAGGAGACGCCATTGAGCTCGTCGAAGCCGCATTCCAGCGGCATCGATTTCTCGGGCAACAGTTCGTCCGGTCCGGGAATGCCGAGCGAAAGCCGCAGCGACTCGTAATCGGAGTCGGTCGTCGGCAGAAGGCCGTGCGCGGAAATATCGATGCCGGCCGGAACGATCGCGCGGTCCCCGAGATTCGCATGACGGGGATCGCCGAACGCGATGCCGCCGAGCCAGCCTTCCGCCGTGCCCGCCGTTCCGTTCCCCGGGAGCAGCGCGGCGACCTGCCAGTCAGCCGTTTCGTCCGACATTTCCACCTTCGCCCGCAGCCGGTACATCTTGAGCCGCTTGAGCAGGTCGTCGACGCGGGCGGACGTCGTTTCCAGCAGCAGCCGGCCGTCCAGTTCCGCGACGAACAGATCGTGCAGATACTTTCCCTGCGGTGTCAGCAGGGCGGCGTATATCGCCCTGTTCGGGGAAACAAGATCGATGTCGTTCGTGAGGATTCCCTGCAGGAATGCGCGCGCGTCGGCGCCGGAAAGCGCGATCACCGCCCGGTTACGCAAGGGAAGATATCGATTAGAATCCATGAAATCCGTTATCCTTTGAGGCTAGTTAGTGCTTTGGCATGGATTTATCCAGCCTTGGGTCTATAAATCGTCCATGTCCGCAGACCAGCGCGTCCTTTCCGCCGTAATTTCCGTCCGTAACGAGGAGAAACAGCTCGCCGACTGTCTCGAAAGGCTGTCCTTTGCCGACGAGATCGTCGTGCTGCTCGACAAATGCACGGACGGCTCCGCCGATATCGCGGCTCGGTTCACCGACCGGCTGATCGTTGGCGACTGGGCGATCGAGGGCGAGCGGCGCAACGCCGGCATCGACGCCTGCAAGGGGCAGTGGATCTTCGAAATAGACGCCGACGAGCGCGTTCCCGCGGCGCTTGCCGACGAAATACGCCGGACCGTCGAAACCAGCGACGCGGACTGGCACGGCATCCCCGTCGACAACTATATCGGCGACCGTCTCGTCCGCTACGGCTGGGGCGCGTCCTACGGCAAGAACGAATATCCGGGCCTGTTCCGCAAGGGCGCGAAGCGCTGGGGTCTCCAGCGGGTCCATCCCGCGCTCGAATTCACCGGCAAGGCGGGACCGCCGCTTACCAACCGCATCGAGCATTACGTCGACCGGAATATCTCCGACATGATACGGCGGCTCGACTCCTATACGTCGGCGCGTGCGCGCGACATCCGCGAGTTCGGCAACGGCGGCTCCTACGCCCGAAACGTGCGGCGCATCTTCTCGCGGTTCTGGAAATGCTACGTCTCGCGCAAGGGCTACCGCGAGGGTCGATACGGTTTCCTGATAGCGCTCTTCGCCGGCCTCTACCCCATCGTTTCCTATCTGAAGGCGACGCTGGAGGACGACTAATGGCGACGATTGTGATGGCGGACGACGGAATCGAATTCGACGGCGATTCGATGGATTCCGGCCCGCTCGGCGGGGCGGAAACCGCCTTCGCGTCGCTTGCCGAGGCGTTCGCCGCCCGCGGGCACGACGTCGCCGTCTATAACCGCTGTGTCGCGCCGATGGAAAGACGGGGCGTCCGCTGGACGCCGATAAGCGACGGGATGCCGGAGGACGCCGACCTTTATATCGCGAACCGGGGCGACCGCCTCCTGCCGCGCGTTCCCGGCGCCCGCCGCCGTGTCTTCTGGATACACAACCCGGCCGGTTATCTTCTGAAATGGCGGTATCTCTGGAAGCTGCGGCGCTGGAGGCCGACGATCGTGTTTTCCGGCGACTATCACGCGGCTTCCTATCCCGGCTGGGCCCCGGCCGGCGGGCGGGAAATCGTTCCCTACGGCATCTCGGACGCGTTCATGGCGGTCGCCGGTCCGACCGATCCGCCGGCCCCGCGCGCCGTCTTTACGTCAAGCCCGTTACGGTCGTTGGACTGGCTGCTCGATCTGTGGGCAGCGAAGATCCGGCCAGCGGTGCCGGGGGCCGAACTGCACCTGTTCTCCAGCCCGCGGACCTACGGAACGCACGGCGACGCGCGATTCGCGTCTATGAACGCCGTTCTCGATCGCGCCCGCGGCCTGGCCGGCGAGGGAGTCGTGCTGCGCGATCCGGTCTCGAAGGCGGAACTCGCTCGCGAACTGACAGGATACAGGACTCTCCTCTATCGCGGCGATCCCGGCGAAACCTTCTGCCTCGCCGTCGGCGAATCGCAAGCGGCCGGCGTCCCCGCCGTGGTCCAGAATGTCGGCTGCGTCGCCGAACGGGTTGTGGACGGCGTGACGGGATTTGTCGCGCGGGACGATGCCGAATTCGCGGCGCGAGCGGTGGCGATCCTGCGCGACGATGCGCTGTGGCGGGCCCAGCACGTCGAGGCGCTCGCACGGCAGCGCGCCTGGGGGTGGCCCCAGGCGGCGGAAGCCTTCGAGAGGCTCCTCGCGCAATGAAGGTGCTGCAGACGATGGCGGGCGGCGAGGTCGGCGGCGCAGAAGAATTCTTCGTGCGGCTTGCAGTCGCGCTGAAAAGCCGCGGCTTCGACCAGCAACTGATCGTTCGGCCGAACGAAGGCCGGAACGCGCGGTTGTCCGATGCCGGTATCGCGATCGCGGAATTGCCGTTCGGCGGCCTTCTCGATCGGAGAACCGTCCCGGCGCTCGCTGCCGGCATCGACGATTTTCGCCCCGATATCGTGCTGTCGTGGATGAGCCGTGCGAGCGACCTTTCCGCCCGGGCGATCGCGCGCTCCGCGGCGTCCCCGAAACTCATCGGTCGTCTCGGCGGCTACTACGATCTGAAATACTACCGCGGCTGCGATCACCTGATCGGCAATACGCCGGATATCGTGGGCTATCTCGAGGCGGAGTCCTGGCCGCCGGAGCGCGGCCATTTCGTGCCGAACTTCGTTTCCGCCGATCCAGGAAAGCCGATCGACCGGTCCGGTTTTTCGATCCCCGCGGACGCGCCGATCTTGCTTGCCGCCGGCCGGCTGCATCGAAACAAGGCGTTCGACATTCTGCTGCATGCGCTCAAGAACGTTGACGGCGCATATCTCCTGATCGCAGGCGACGGCGACGATTGGCGCTCGCTCGATGTTCTGTCGCACAAGCTCGGCGTCGCGTCGCGCGTCCGTTTCCTCGGTTGGCGCACCGACATTGCCGACTTGATGGCGACGGCCGACATTCTCGTCTGTCCTTCCCGCATCGAGCCGCTGGGCAACGTTCTGATCGAGGCGTGGGCGCGATCGGTGCCGCTGGTTGCTGCCGCGTCTGCCGGGCCTGCATGGCTCATTCGCGACGGAAAGGACGGTCTTCTCGCCCCCGTCGATGATGTCGGCGGCCTTGCGGCGGCTCTGACGCGGCTGATCGACGATTGCGAGCTCCGATCGTCTTTTGCACGCGAAGGCGCAAGGCGGTTCGAGTCGGAATTCACGGAAGAGGTCGTCGTCCGGCGCTATCTCGAACTTTTCGAAACGGTTCTCGCCTGATGTGCGGAATTGCCGGCATCATGGCGCGAGACGGCGCAGCGCCGCCCGAAATGTCCCTCGACGCGATGCGACGGGCGCTTCTGCACCGGGGCCCCGACGGTAACGATATCTGGATGGGGGGCGGCGTCGGCCTGGTCCATACGCGTCTCGCGATCATCGATCTGGAAACCGGCGACCAGCCGCTATCGGGACCGGGCGGCACCGTGCTCGTTGCGAACGGCGAGATTTACAACTACGTCGAACTCCGGGCCGAGCTTCCCGATGCGAATTTCGCGACGGCGTCCGACTGCGAGCCGGTGCTGCACTACTACGAACGTTACGGGCTCGATTTCGTTTCGTGGCTGCGTGGCATGTACGCGCTGGCATTGTACGATCCTGGCCGGTCGCGCCTCGTGCTGTCGCGCGACCCGTTCGGCATCAAGCCGCTCTACTATGCCGAGACGGAAACCGGCTTCGCCTTTGCCTCCGAACCGGCGGCACTGCTGAAAGCCGGTTTCGCCCGGCGGAAGTTGCGACCGGAGGCGACCGCGACGTTGCTGCAGCTCCAGTACACGACCGGTGCGGCGACGCCGTTCGAGGGTATCGAACGCGTCTTGCCCGGCGAGACGCTGGTCGTGGAGAACGGACGCATCGTCGAACGGCGGCGCCGTCCCGCGCTTCCGGATGGCGCTCCGGAAAGCCTGTCGGAGAAAGCTGCGCTGGAGAGGATCGAGGCGGCGCTGCTCGACAGCGTCGACGTGCATCAGCGCTCCGACGTCCCCTACGCGATGTTCCTGTCAGGCGGCATCGATTCGACCGCTGTGCTGGCGCTGATGGCGCGTCTGAACGTGCGGCCGGTCTGCGCCTATACAGCGGGCTTTCCGGGCACGCGCGCGGCCGACGAGCGGGAACACGCGCGCCATGTCGCCGAAGCGGCCGGCGCGGAGCATATCGAGATCACGTTCGACGGGACCGACTTCGTGACTCTGCTGCCGCAGATCGTGCGCTGCATGGACGATCCTGTCGCCGACTACGCGATCCTGCCGACGTGGAAGCTCGCCCGCGAGGCGGCGTCGCGGCATAAGGTCATTCTGTCGGGCGAGGGCGGGGACGAGATATTCGGCGGTTACGGCCGTTATCGCACGTATCGCAAACCCCGATGGATGGGCGGCGGCAGGCTCCGCCGGCACGGCGCGCTCGACGGGCTCGGGATCCTCAGGAACGGCGAGGACGCGTGGGAGCAGGCGCTGGCGGCTGCGGAATCGGAAGCGCGCCGCGAGGGGAGGTCTGCTCTTCAGGTGGCGCAGGCCGCCGACTGCCGGGACTGGTTGCCGAACGATCTTCTGACGAAGCTCGACAGATGCCTGATGGCGCACGGCGTCGAGGGACGCACACCGTTTCTCGATCCCGCGGTCGCAAACGCGGCCTTCCGGCTGCCCGACCGGCTAAAGACCCGGGGGCGTCTCGGCAAATGGATTCTTCGGAAATGGCTGAACGGCGTCGCGCCCGCGTCGGATGCGTTCTCCCGGAAACGCGGATTCACCGTGCCCGTCGGCGAATGGATCGATGCCGAGGGCGGCCGGCTGGCGCCGCTCGTTGCCCGCCAGCCCGGAATCGTCGAGTGGTGCGATGCGTCGAAGGTCGAGAGCCTGTTCCGCCGCGGCGCGGCACGGCACGGCTTCGCCGCCTGGTCCCTGCTGTTCTTCGCCCTGTGGCACCAGCACCATGTCGTCGGACTGCCGATCGGCGGCGACGTGTTCGACGCGTTGGCCGAATCCGGATAAACGGAAGCAAATATTTTATTTGTTATTCAAATGGTTAAGGTCCCCGATCGGAAGCTGTTGGTAAATTTCCGGTAAAGGTTCCCGGCTGCGGCGTTAACGCTTGATTAGCGGCGATTTTCCTAAAATGCGGCATGTCTTGCGGGGTCTTCCGTCCCGGCGGGCGCTATTCGAGCAGCGGGTTTTGCCGATGTTGAGTTTCCGAATGAAAATAATGCTGCTGTCCCTTGCGGTTCTGGCCGTCGCCGGGTGCGAAAGCGCGACGTTCGGAGATACGATCTTCGACAAGGAATACGTCGCGCGTCATCTGCCGAGCGAGGAAAAGGTGTTGCGGCAGTCGACGTTCGAGCCGCGGGCGATGGGCGTCGTTCAGACCTATTGCTACAGCACGATCGGCGAGGTCGAATGCTATGCCCATCCGCGTCCCGAGGAACGCTACCGACTGAACGGATATTTCGGGCCGTCGCCCGAATAAACAGCGTCGTTCCGCGTTCGTGACGATTCGGTTACCGAAAGGTAGCTTTTTTCACCGTCACAAACGACGACTGGCCACCGCATGATCCCGGCCCGCGCCGCGTTTTTCGCCCTCGTTTCCGGCACAAGTCTTCTCCTGACCACCGCACCCGTCTTCGGCCAGCCCACCACCTACGGCGAGGCGATGCGCTGGTACGAGCAGCAGGCGAATGCCGGTTCCGCCAAGGCGCAGTACCTGCTCGGACTGTTGTACGAGCGCGGCGCCGGCCCGCGAGGGAAGGACCCCGAACGGGCGTTCCAGTGGTTCGAAAAGGCGGCCGCCCAGGGGCACGCGGACGCCCAGTTCAAGGTCGGCTCCGCCTACCAGTTCGCCAACGGGGTCGTTGCGGACCCGCAAAAGGCGCTCGACTGGTATCGCAAGGCAGCGGAACAGCGCGTGCCCGAAGCGCAATTCAATCTCGCCTACATGATCGAAAACGCGATTGCAGGCCGGCAGCCGATCGAGGAAGCGGCCCGCAATTATCGTGCAGCGGCCGAACAGGGGTTCGGCCGCGCCCAGCTCAATCTCGGCTATCTCTATTATCAGGGGAAAGGCGTCGGCCGCGATCTCGCTGAGGCATGGGCGTGGTTTCGTGCCGCCGAGTCCCGGAACGTCCCGGAAGCCGCGGACGCCCGGTCCCGCGTCGAGGCCGACATGTCTCCCGACGAGACGGCAAGGGCGCAAACGCTTGCGAAGGAGCGGATCTCCCGCTAATCCACCCGGCGGGACGTTCCGTATCGTTTGAATGCGAAATCGCCCGGACCTACCGTCCTGCCGCCGCTCACCGTATAATGGAAGCCATGGATACGCTGGAAAAGACCGACATCGGTATCACGCCGGACGAGCTCGTTGCGCGGGCTGCCGCGCTCAAACCCGCGCTGCGCGCCCGCCAGCGGGAGACCGAGCGGAACCGGCGCGTTCCGGACGAAAACGTCGCGGATCTGAAGGCGGCGGAGCTCTACAAGGTTCAGCAGCCGGCGCGCTATGGCGGGTTCGAGTTCGATATCTGGACGTTCGTGCGCTGCGCGATCGAAGTCGGGGCAGGCTGCGGTTCTACCGCCTGGGTCTACTCGACCGCGGCACAGCATCAGTGGCAGATCGGCATGTTCGACGATGCCGCGCAGGAAGAGGTGTGGGGCGAAAACCCGCTCGCGATATCCGCGTCTTCCTATTCGCCGGGCGGAACGGCGATCGAGGTCGACGGCGGTTACCGGCTGACGGGCAAGTGGCTCTACTGCTCCGGCGTGCTCAACGCCGACTGGATGATCCTCGGCGCGCGGATCGCGAAGGACGCCGCGTCCGATCCCTACACGCAGGGCTACGTGCTGGTGCCGAAGGCCGATTTTACGGTCGAGGACAACTGGGACGTGATGGGCCTGATCGGGACGGGGTCAAGCGACGTGATCCTCAACGACCTGTTCATCCCCTCGCATCGCATGCTCACGCTCGAGCAGGCGCTGTCGGGCAATCCGCCCGGCGCCGCCGTCAACAAGAACGACCTCTGGAAGGTGCCGTTCTTCGCCGCGATCTCGATCTGCCTGTGCGCGCCGTTGGTCGGCATGGCGCAGGGCGCATTGGAGACCTACATCGAGCAGATCGGCGTCCGGAAAACCCGCGGCGCCGCGCTGAGTACGCCGCAGAGCATGGCGGACTTCCCGACCATCCAGGTGCGTGTCGCCGAAGCATCGGCGGCGATCGATGCGGCGAAGATGCTCGTGAAGCGCGACTGCCAGGACATCATGCGCATCATGGCCGAGGGCCGGGAGCTGACGACCGAGGAGCGCGCCCGCAACAAGGGCGACCTCAGTTTCGCCGTCCGCCTTGCGCGTCAGGCGACGGACCTGCTGTTCGAAAGCGTCGGCGGCGCCGGGCTGACGAACGACGGCCTGATCCAGCGCTACTGGCGCGACCTCAATGCCGGCGCGAAGCATATCAGCGTCAACTGGGACATGTGCTCGACGCTGTACGGCAGGGTGACGCTGGGACTGCCGGCAGGAACCGCGCAGTTCTGATGGAGAACGCGGTCTAGGCCGCCTCGCCCGCGGCATAGCCGCTCGACCACGCCCACTGGAAATTGTACCCGCCGAGCCATCCGGTCACGTCGACAGCTTCGCCGATCGCGTAGAGACCCGGCACATCCTTCGCTTCCATCGTCCGCGACGACAGGCAATTTGTGTCTATGCCGCCCGCTGTGACCTCCGCCTTGGCGTAGCCCTCGGTCCCCGATGGGCGTAACCGCCAGCGGTTCAGGAGATCGCCCAGCCCGGAGAGCGTCTTGTCCGCGATTTCGCCCATCGGCGCATCGGGCAGGTGAAGAGCGGAAAGTGCGTTCGCGAGACGGCCGGGCAGGCGCTCCGCCAGGATCGTCCGGCCCCGGGATCGCGGGTGCGCGCGCTTGGCGTCGACGAGCCAGGCGGCTGCGTCGGCATCGGGGATCAGATCGAGGGATATCTCCGCACCGTCCGGCAAATAGGACGACGCCTGCAGAATCGCCGGGCCTGACAGACCGCGATGGGTAAAGAGCATGGCTTCCCGGAACCGGGCGTTGCCGGTGGTTGCGACGCAGTCGAGCGCGACGCCGCTTAGCGACCGCATCAGCTCGAGGTCGTCGCCTGCGAACGTCAGCGGCACGAGGCCGGGACGGACGCCGGTAAGCGTCAGGCCGAAGCGCCTTGCGACGTCGTGCGAGAAACCCGTGGCGCCCATCTTCGGGATCGAGAGGCCGCCCGTGGCGAGAACCACCGACGCGGACTCGAAGTCGCCGCGGTCTGTCGACACCCGGAAACGCTCGGCCCGGCTTACGTCCGTGATCCGGTGGCCGACGCGCACGTCGACGCTAGCAGCCCCGCATTCCGCCAGCAGCATCTCGACGATGCTGCGCGCCGAGCCGTCGCAGAATAGCTGGCCGAGCGTTTTCTCGTGCCATGCGATGCGGTGCCGGTCGACGAGCGCGATGAAGTCGTGCTGCGTGTAGCGTGCGAGGGCCGATTTGCAGAAATGCGGGTTCTCCGACAGGAAGTTTTCCGGTCCCGCATGGAGGTTGGTGAAATTGCAGCGCCCGCCGCCGGATATCAGGATCTTCTTGCCGGCTTCCGATGCATGATCGAGCAGCAGGACACGCCGCCCGCGGCCGCCCGCGGTCATCGCGCACATCATGCCCGCGGCGCCGGCACCGAGGACGATGACGTCGTATGCTCTCTGCGTCGAGATCGTCATGCGGCGGGTCGTAGCACGGACGGCGCGGTTCGGCTGCGCCGATCGTTTCTGCGCGTCAGAACCGGCGCGAGGTTTCCAGCAGAATTTCCGTGCCGTTCGGGTCCTTGCCGTGACGCGAATAGAAATGGAGCGTCTTCAGGACCGGCTCGTCGCTCGAGACGAAGAAGATCGCATCGCCGCCTGCTTCGTTCACGTGCTCGACCCATTCGCCGCCGGGCACGCAGAACGTGTCGAACGGCTCCCAGTCGAACCGCTTTCCGCCGATGACCGAATGGCCGCGCCCTTCGAAGACGGTGTAGATCAGGCTCGCATTCTGGCGCGAGGGCAGGGTCGTCTCGCCCGGCCGCAGCATCTGGGCGAAGAACGTCATCGTGGAGTAGGGCGCACGGCCCGTGGTGGGATCGACATATTCGACCATCAGCCCGTCATAGGGGCTTCCCTCGCTGTCGCGCATGTTCTCGAGCAGCTCGCGCGTCGGCTCCCAGCGATAGACGTACATCGGAGACGCATTGCCCGTGCCCCGATCGTGGCTGACCGTGCGCGGCAGAAGGCCGCCCTTGCCGTAGGTCCGGAGGCTATGCTCGGGATGGAAGCGGTCGTCCTGCGTCTTCTTGCGGATCTTCTTGCCCGCGTCGTCCTCTTCGTAATAGTCGCTCTCGAAATACGTGGCGTTGAGCACGTTCACCAGCGGCATGTCGAGCACGCTGAGATTGACCGCACCGCCTTCGCCCTCGTTGCCGTGGTTGTGCCAGGTGTCGTGCGGCGTCAGCACTAGGTCGCCCGGCCCGAAGGTGATCGGCTCGCCCTCGACGCCGGTGAAGTTCGTGTGGCCGGTCAGGCCGAACCGGATGGCGTTCGGGGAGTGCCGGTGCGCCGGCGCGATCTCGTTCGGATTGTTGATGCGGTAGGCGGCGAACATGGTCGTCGTCGTCGCGATCAGGCCTTCAAGGGCCGGATTGCACATGATCAGCGACCGGCGCTCGCTTTCCTCCATGTCGATCAGCTCGCCTGCCTTTTCGAGGCAGGGCCCGATGTCGCTGTACTTCCAGATGTGGGGGACGGCCTTTTGGAATTTAGCCAGATCGCGGACCGCCTCGTGCTCTCCGGCTTTGCCGACCGACCAGAATTCGTAGAGGTTGAGGGCCTGCGTGCGTTCATGCAGGTCCGCCATTTCCGCATCCCAGTCGTAGCTGTTGGCTTGACGCTTCTGGTCGCCGCGCAAGGTGGTCGCCATCTCGATCTCCCTATCCGATGACGAATCAATAGATGAATTTTCGCCCAGCGTCGACGTCCGGCACTGCCAGGGAGGGCTCCGAACGGCGGGTTGATTGACGCGGAGCGGCGGGATAGACAGGCGCCTTCGCAACGTCAGCTTGGCAATTTACCCATGAGTTCCCGCCATATCCTCACGACGGCCTGCGCCGATCAGCCGGGCATCGTCGCCGCGGTTTCCGGTTTCCTGACGGATTCCGGCTGCACCGTCGACGATGCCGCGTTCTTCTCCGATGCCGACTCCGGCCGGTTTTTCGGGCGTTCGGTTTTCACCATCGAGCGCGAGGGCGTCACCGGAGAGATGATCGAGTCCTGGTTCGGCCAGGTCGCGCATAAGTACGACATGGACTGGAACATCTACGACACCGCGTCGCCGATGAAGGTGATGCTCATGGTCTCGAAGTTCGATCATTGCCTCAACGACCTGCTCTACCGCTACCGGATCGGCGCATTGCCGATGGAAGTGACCGCGATCGTCTCGAACCACCCCGACGCCAAGCCGCTCGCCGACGCGGCTGGTATCCCCTATCACCATATTCCCGTGACGAAGGACACCAAGCCCGAGGCCGAGGCGAAGCTCTGGGACCTGATCGGCGAGACCGGCACCGACCTCGTCGTCCTCGCGCGTTACATGCAGGTCCTGTCCGACGATCTGTGCCGCAAGCTCGGCAGCCGGGCGGTCAACATCCACCATTCGTTTCTGCCCGGGTTCAAGGGCGCGAAACCGTATCACCAGGCGTTCGAGCGCGGCGTTAAGCTGATCGGGGCGACGGCGCATTTCGTTACCGCCGATCTCGACGAGGGCCCGATCATCGAGCAGGCCGTCGAACGCGTCGATCACACCGTCATGCCGGACGAGATGGTCGCGGTCGGCCGCGATATCGAGAGCGTCGTACTCGCGCGGGCGGTCAAATACGTGCTCGAGCGCCGCGTCCTTCAAAACGGCAAGAAAACCGTCGTCTTCAGGTAGAAGCGCCTTACCGCAATCGTTCGCCGAGAAAATTCAGGATATCCGCCATCACCGCATCGCGCGGTTGGCGGAACCAGCGGCTGTCGCCGCGGTAGGTGTGGATGTAGCGGAACCGCTTGTAGCTCCGCATAAGTTTTTGCGTCAGCTCGTCCGTCCGCCGCCGTGCGCCGCGCCCTTCTTCGCGCCCGACGGTCACCAGGACCGGCGCGCGGACCGCCTTGATCGCGTCGCCCCCGATGAACCGATCGAGCGTCATCGTCTCGGCCTCGGCGCGGCCCGTCATCGCGCTTGGCGACATGGCGACCGCCGCTGCGATGTCCGGCATACGCGCCAGCGCCCACAGCGCGATGGTTGCGCCTTCCTCTAAACCGACGAGAGCGATGCGGCGCGCATCGACGTCCTTGCGGCTGCGCAGGTAATCGAGCGCGGAAAGGACAGACGCGAGTCCCTCCTCGATCACCGCGTCGCCGTTGTCGCCGGTGCTTTCCGTCTCGCGGATGGGCGCGATCGCGACGAAACCCGCGTCGGCGAACGCGCGCGTAAAGTCGCCGACGTCGTAGCCGCCCTCGGCCGCCCGGTCCGCGCCGAGACGCCGGACATACGCGCCGTGAAGATAGACGATGGCGGGTGACTTGCCCTTGGCCGAGGCCGGCGTCGCCAGGTCGGCCTTGATCGCGCCGCCGGTCGGTAGCGAAAGCTCCACCTCCTCCGCCCGCGCGGGCAACGCGGCGAGCAGGAGCAGGGCGAACGCGAGCGGTCTCACCAAGCCGTCCACCCTCCGTCGATGACGATGCTCGTGCCCGTTACCAGTCCCGACGCGGGGGAGGCGAGGAACAGGACGGCGCCCATGATGTCCTCGAGCTTGCCGAGTTCGCCCATCGGGATGCGGCCGAGCGTGTCGTCGCGGAATTCCTTGTTCTCGAAGTACGGCGCGGTCATCGGCGTCAGGATGAAGGTCGGGCCGACCGAGTTCACGCGGATCTTGTGGGGCGCAAGCTCGACGCCCATCGCCTTGGTCAGGCCTTCGACGGCGTGTTTCGAGGTGCAGTAGACGGTGCGGTTCGGCGCGCCGACATGGCCCATCTGCGACGACATATGAATGATCGAGCCGCCGTCGCCCTGCGCGATCATCTTCTTCGCGGCGACCTGAGAGGCGAAGAACAGCGATTTGACGTTTAGCCCCATGACCCGGTCGTAATTTTCTTCGGAGACGTTCACGAACGGCTCCGGAGCGTTGGTGCCGGCGTTGTTGACGAGGATGTCGATACGCGCCAATCCGCCGAGGCAGTGCTCGATGTCGGTCATGTCGGAGACGTCGCAGACGAGCGGTCGGGCGGCGCCGCCTTCCGAGGCAATTTCGGCCGCGACGGCCTCCAGTTCCGACAGCGTCCGGCTTACCAGCACGACGTCCGCACCCGCCGCGGCGAGGGCGAAAGCGCAGGCGCGGCCGAGCCCCCGGCCGGCGCCGGTGACCACGGCAACCTTGCCGTCGAGGCGCATTTCGGGCGTCTTGAGCGGGCCGTCCCGCAGCGCCGTTTCGTTCATCCGTTCCTCCCGGGCGTCAACTTGACAGGGCATAGGCTATCCAACCTAATGCCATCAAACCGGGACACCAACAACGAACAGGAAGCGTCGCAATGGTCCACAAATATTCGGACGGCAAACTGGACATGGGCATCCTCCGCGAGACGGCGGAGAAGTGCAAAAACTGGGGAAAATGGGGCCCGGACGACGAGGCGGGCACGCTCAACTACATCGGCCCGGAGGAGATCATCGCCGCGGCCGGGCTGATCAGGAAGGGCAAGACCTTCTCGCTCGGCCTCAACTTCGACAATCAGGGCCCGCAGTCGGGGCTGTGGGGCAACCGCTTCAACCCGATCCACACCATGCTGGCGACCGGCACCGACGCCGTCGCGGGCAACCAGGACGAGGGCGGCATCCGCTACGCCGACGACATGGTCTCGCTGCCGCTCCAGTGCGGCACCCAGTGGGACGCGCTCGGCCACATCTTCTACGACGACAAGATGTGGAACGGCTACGACGCGGCGCTGGTCGATTCAAACGGCGCCCAGAAGAACGGCATCGAGAAGGTCAAGGACCGGATGGTCGGCCGCGGCGTGCTGCTCGACATCGCCAAGCACACCGGCGTCGCGGCGCTGTCCGAAGGCGACGCGATCTCCCGCACCGATCTCGATGCGTGCGCCGAGGCGCAGGGCGTCGAGGTGAAGAAGGGCGATTTCGTGCTCGTCCGCACCGGCATGATGGAAGAGCGCCTCAAGAACGGCTGGGGCGGCTATGCCGGCGGCGATGCGCCCGGCCTGTCGTTCGACACCGCCGAGTGGCTCTACGAGAAGCAGGTCGCCGCGATCTGCTGCGATACCTGGGGCTGCGAGGTGCGACCGAACGAGACCAAGGACGCGCAGCAGCCCTGGCATTGGGTCGTGATCCCGATGATCGGCATCACCATGGGCGAGATCTTCGTGATGGGCGAACTGTCCGACGATTGCGAGCAGGACGGCGTTTGGGAGTTCTTCTTCTGCGCTCCCCCGCTGCCGGTGACCGGCGGCGTCGGCTCGCCGATCAATCCCATCGCGATCAAGTAGTACCTGGCTCGGTCGCCCCCTCCCTAACCCTCCCCCTGAAGGGAGAGGGGACAGGCCGAGCCAACCGAAACATCTCGAATCCCCTCTCCCCGCCTGCGGGCCGAAGCCGCAAAACGGGTGAGGGGGTTGGAGAGGGGGAAAAGGCAACGACACCATGGCCAAACATCTGAAGGAACGCATCGGGGAGGCGGAGGCGAAGGAATACGACGCCCAGGTCCGCCGCACCGTCGAGGATATTCTCCGGGACATCGAGGATCGCGGCGACGCGGCGGTCCGCGACCTGTCTGAAAAGTTCGACAAGTGGTCGCCCGCGAGCTTCCGCCTGTCGGACGAGGAAATCGCGGAACTGGTCGCGAGCGTTCCGCAGGAAACCATCGACGACATCAAGTTCGCGCAGGCGCAGGTCCGCAACTTCGCCCAGATCCAGCGCGACGCGCTGAAGGACGTCGAAGTCGAGACGCTGCCGGGCGTGAAGCTCGGCCACCGCAACATCCCGGTGAACTCCGTCGGCTGCTACGTGCCGGGCGGGCGCTATCCGATGGTCGCGTCGGCGCATATGAGCGTGGTGACGGCAAAGGTCGCGGGCGTAAAGCGCGTCATCGCCTGCACGCCGCCGACCGACGGCAAGCCGCACCCGGAGACCATCGCCGCGATGCATCTCGGCGGCGCCGACGAGATCTACCTGATGGGCGGCGTTCAGGCGGTCGGGGCGATGGCGATCGGCACCGAGACCATCGCGCCGGTCGACATGCTGGTCGGGCCGGGCAACGCCTACGTCGCCGAGGCCAAGCGCCAGCTCTACGGCCGCGTCGGCATCGACCTGTTCGCCGGACCGACCGAGATCCTCGTCATCGCCGACGAGACCTCGGACGTCGAGGTGATCGCGACCGACCTGCTCGGCCAGGCCGAGCACGGCCCGACATCGCCCGCCATTCTGATCACGACGTCGGCGAAGCTCGCTGCCGATCTGCCGGCCGAGATCGACCGCCAGCTCGGACGCCTGCCGACGGCCGACGTCGCGGGCGACGCGTGGCGCGACTACGGCGAGATCATCCTGGTCGACGATATCGACGAGGCGGTGCGCGAGGCCGACCGCGTCGCGGCCGAGCATGTAGAGGTCCTGACCGAGAACCCGCGCTATTTCCTCGAGAACATGACCAACTACGGCGCGCTGTTCCTCGGTCCCGAGACCAATGTCTCGTACGGCGACAAGGTGATCGGCACCAATCACACGCTGCCGACCAAGGGCGCCGCGCGTTACACAGGCGGGCTGTGGGTCGGAAAGTTCCTCAAGACCTGCACCTATCAGGAGTGCACGGAGGAGGCGAGCGTCGTCGTCGGGGACTATTGCTCGCGGCTGTGCGCCATCGAGAAGTTCTGGGGGCACAAGGAACAGGCCGACCTGCGTCTCCGCCGCTACGGCGGGCGGAATATCGGCCTCGGCGCCGACGCCGCGGAATAACTGGGCAAGGGAAGGAAAAGGGACATGGCAAACGTACAGGTCAGCCGGGACGACATGATCGCCCGGTTCGCGAAGTTCGGTAAGCTGACGCCGTCGAAGCAGGCATTCGTCGATACCCGCCTGCCGGAGCACGAGCGCGACATCTTCAACGTCATCGGCATGGGCGTCACGGAGGATCCCGATCTCAAGCCGGCGATCACCGCCGTGGAGGGCTTCAACGTCACCTATGTCGGCGCCGATCCCGGCAAGGGCGCGGCGCTGCATGCGCATACGACGGTCGAGGTCTTTATCGCCATGAGCGGGCGGTGGGCCGTCTTCTGGGGCGACGAGGGCGAGAACGAGATCGAACTCGACACGTTCGACTGCGTCTCGGTGCCGGTCGGCGTCATGCGCGGTTTCCGCAACATCGGCGACGGCCATGCGCACCTGATGGCCATTCTCGGCGGCAAGGATGCCGGTAAGGTGAGCTGGGCCGACTCCGTTCTGGAGCGTGCGCACGACTCGGGCCTCTCGCTCGACGAGAAGGGCAATATCATCGAAGCCGCCGAGTAGGCAGGCATCGGGCAGTCAGAAGGAAAGCGACCCGGTCAGCGTGCGTTTCTCTGCAGAGATGTTCGGCGGCGTCGGACGGGCGCTGTCCAGCCCGCATTACCGCCGCTATGCCTGCGGTCACATCGCCAACGTCTTCGGCTGGTGGGGCTACCGTCTGGGGATCGGCTGGCTGGTCTGGGAGCTGACGAAATCGCCGGGCTGGCTCGGTATCTTCGTCTTCGCGGGCATGATCCCCGTGACGATCGCGGCGCCGATTGCCGGTGCGCTCGCGGATCGGCACGGTCACCGCCGGGTGGCGA
>JAYQUR010000025.1:0-18464 GCA_038148075.1 Alphaproteobacteria bacterium
ACCTCGTGCTCTCCAAGATGCCGGTCTCGATCTCGCTCGGCCTGTGGACGACGATCATCGTCTATCTCGTCTGCATTCCGCTGGGCATCCGCAAGGCGGTCAAGGACGGTACGCGGTTCGACGTCTGGTCGACGACGATTCTCACCATCGGTTTCGCGATTCCGTCCTTCGTCATGGCGATCCTGCTGATCGTCCTGTTCGCAGGCGGCAGTTTCCTCGACTGGTTCCCGTTGAGAGGCCTTACGTCGGAGAATTTCGACGAGCTGTCGCTTTTCGGCCGGCTGATCGACTACCTGTGGCACCTCGTCCTGCCGATTTCGGCGCTGGTCCTCGGCGGATTCCTGTCGCTGACGATGCTGACCAAGAATTCGTATCTCGACCAGATCAACATGCTCTACGTGCAGACGGCGCGCGCCAAGGGGCTCAGCGAGAAACGCGTGCTCTACGGGCACGTCTTCCGCAACGCTATGCTGATCGTCATCGCGGGCTTCCCGGGAGCGTTCGTCGGCATCCTGTTCACCGGCGCGCTGCTGATCGAGATCATCTTCTCACTGGACGGGCTCGGCCTTCTGGGCTTCGAGGCGGCGATCAAGCGCGATTATCCGATCATGTTCGCGACGGTCTATTTCTTCACGCTGCTCGGCCTCGTGATGAACCTCGTGGGCGACCTGATGTACACGATCATCGATCCGCGCATCGATTTCGAGGGTCGTCATGTCTGAGGCGGCGACCGCAATCGACCTGCCGCCGCCCGCATATGAGCGGCCGAAGCTTCTGGGCGTGCCGATTTCGCCGCTCAACGCGCGGCGGGTCGCCAATTTCCGGCGCAACCGGCGAGGGTTCTGGTCGCTGTGGATTTTCCTTGCGATGTTCTTGTTCTGCCTGCCGGCGGAGTTCATCGCCAACGACCGGCCCCTCGTCGTCTGGTACCAGGGCGGGCTCTACATGCCGGTTCTCAAGACCTATCCCGAAACGGTGTTCGGCGGCGATTTCGAGACCGAAGCGGAATACCGCGAACCGGACGTGCAGGACCTGATCACGGAGAAGGGCGGCTGGATGGTCTGGCCGCTGATCGAATATAGCTACAACACGGTGAATCTGAACCTGCGGGTGCCGGCGCCCGCACCGCCGTCGGCGGACAACGTGCTGGGCACCGACGACCAGGGTCGCGACGTGCTCGCGCGCGTGATTTACGGATTTCGAATATCCGTGCTGTTCGGGCTGATCCTGACGCTTGCCGGGTCGATCATCGGTATCGTCGCAGGCGCCTTCCAGGGCTTCTTCGGCGGCTGGCTCGACCTGCTGTTCCAGCGTTTCATCGAGATCTGGGGCGGGCTGCCGCGGCTCTATATCCTGATCATCCTGTCGAGCGTGATCGTGCCGGGCTTCTGGACCCTGCTGTTCATATTGCTGCTGTTCGAATGGACGTCGCTCGTCGGCGTGGTCCGCGCGGAATTCCTGCGCGCCCGCAACTTCGAGTTCGTGAAGGCAGCGCGCGCGCTCGGCGTCGGCAACGTCGCCATCATGTTCCGCCACGTGCTGCCCAACGCGATGGTCGCGACGCTGACGTTCCTGCCGCTCATCCTCACCGGTTCGATCACCAGCCTGACGGCGCTCGACTTCCTCGGTCTCGGCCTGCCGCCCGGCTCGCCCTCGCTCGGCGAGTTGCTGCAACAGGGTAAGACGAATCTCCAGGCGCCCTGGCTCGGCCTCACCTCGACGGTCAGCATATCCCTGATGCTCATCCTGCTGATTTTCGTCGGCGAAGCCGTGCGCGACGGGTTCGACCCGCGCAAGACGTTTAACGAGTAAGGATGGCAGTGACCGAGCCCCTTCTCACCGTAAAAGACCTGTCGGTATCGTTCGGCCGCGGCGAACGCGAAACGAAGGCCGTTCGCCACATCTCGTTCGACATCGCTAAGGGCGAGACGCTGGCGCTGGTGGGAGAATCCGGTTCCGGCAAGTCGGTCAGCGCGCTGTCGATCATGCAGCTCCTGCCCTATCCGACCGCACACCATCCCTCCGGATCCATAATGCTCACCGGGACCGAACTGATGGGCGCGCCCGAGGAGACGATGCGGAAAGTCCGCGGCGACCGTATCGCGATCGTCTTTCAAGAACCCCTGACGTCGCTGAACCCGCTGCACACGATCGAGAAGCAGATCGGCGAGATCATGTTCGTGCACAAGAGCATGGACAAGGAGGCTGCGCTGGCGCGGACGCTCGAACTGCTGAAAGAGGTCGGCCTGCCGAACGCCGAGGAACGGCTGGGCGCCTATCCGCACCAGCTTTCCGGCGGCCAGCGGCAGCGCGTCATGATCGCCATGGCGCTGGCAAACGATCCCGACCTGCTGATCGCCGACGAGCCGACGACGGCCCTCGACGTCACGATCCAGGCGCAGATCCTCAAGCTGCTGCAGGAAATCCAGCGGCAGCGCGGTATGTCGATCCTGCTGATTACCCACGATCTCGGCATCGTGCGCAAGATTTCCGACCGGGTCTGCGTCATGCAAGGCGGCGAGATCGTGGAGAGCGGAGAGACCGAACGCCTCTTCGAGGCCCCCGAACACGACTACACGAAACACCTGCTCGCCGCCGAGCCGAAAGGCAATCCGCTGCCGGCGCCCGAAGACGCGCAGACGGTAGTCAAGGCCGAGAACCTCCGTGTGTGGTTCCCGATCCGCCGCGGCGTTCTGCGACGGACGGTGGGGTATGTGAAGGCAGTCGACGGCGTCGACGTGGAAATCCGAGAGGGCCATACGGTCGGCGTCGTGGGGGAATCCGGATCGGGGAAGACGACGCTCGCCCTGGGGCTTCTGCGGCTGGAACGCAGCGACGGGCCGATCGTCTTCGACGGCCACCGGATAGACGGCTACGACTGGAAGGAGATGCGCCCGTTACGGCGCCAGATGCAAATCGTCTTCCAGGATCCGTTCTCGTCGCTGTCGCCGCGCCTGTCGGTCGGCCAGATCATCGAAGAAGGACTGCGGGTGCACCGGCTCGCGGGCGCCACATACGAGGAGCGGCGCGAGGCGATCTCGACGGCGCTGAAGGAGGTCGGCCTGCCGCCGGAAGCGCAGGACCGGTATCCGCACGAATTTTCCGGCGGTCAGCGCCAGCGCATCGCGATCGCGCGCGCCATCGTGCTCAAGCCGAAGTTCATCGTCCTCGACGAGCCGACGTCGGCCCTCGACATGTCCGTACAGGCGCAGATCGTCGACCTGTTGCGCGACCTGCAGGACCGCCACCGCCTCGCCTATCTGTTTATCAGCCACGACCTCAAGGTCGTCCGCGCGCTCGCCGACGAACTGATCGTCATGAAAGACGGCAAGGTGGTCGAGCAGGGCAACGCCGCGAAGATTTTCGACGACCCCGCAGAGGAATACACCAAGGCGCTGATGGCGGCGGCGTTCGAGATCGAAGCGGTGGAAAGCGACACGATCGCCACCTGAGCCTTCGGAACGCGGTCAGCTTTCCGGCGTGCCGGCCTCGAACGGCGTCGGGCTGTCGAGATCCCGCCCCGCCGCGGATATCTGGTCGGCGAATTCGGACAGGAACACAGCGCCCCTTACGGTCCGCTGTACCTGCACGCTGCGCCGGTCGTAGTCGTCGCGGCGGCGGCGCACGTAGCCGAGCTGGCCGAGGCGGTCGAGCGCCCGGCTGATCGCCGGCTTCGAGATATTCAGCGATTCCGACAGGCCGCGCACCGTGTGCGGCGGCGCCTGGGTATAAACGGTCAGCAGGATCGACATCTGCCGCGCCGAAAGATCGGGTCCGTCGCCGCGGACGCTGGCCGACAACGCATCGCGCCACAGCGCCAGTGCGTCGTCCTGATTCAAGTAGACCGGCATCGGTGCCTTTCGTTACGCAGCCGGACCGATCATAGCCGAATCTTGTTGCTACGGGTATGCGCTCAGCGCTTCCCGTAGCGCTTCTCGATCATGGCGAATGCCGCTCGCAGCGCCTGCGCCTCGCCGCCGACAGGCCGGCCCGGCTTTGCGGAAACGTTCCATGCCATGATGTCGAAATGCGCCCACGGCGTTTCGTCGCGGACGAACTCCTGCAGATAGAGCGCCGCGGTGATCGCGCCGCCGAAACCGCCTTCGGAGACGTTGTTGATATCGGCGACCTTGCTGTCCAGAAGCCCCCGGTAGGGCCGCCAGAGCGGCAGGCGCCACATCGGATCGCCGACAGCCGTCCCGGCATCGACGAGATCGTTCGCCAGCTTGTCGTCGTTGCAGAAAAGCGCCGGCAGGTCCGTGCCCAGCGCCACCCGGGCGGCGCCGGTGAGCGTCGCGAAATCGAGGATCATCCCCGGGCTCTCGCTGTCGGCCTCGGCCAGCGCGTCGCACAGAATCAACCGTCCCTCGGCGTCGGTGTTGCCGATCTCGACGGTAATCCCCTTGCGCGTTTTTATGACGTCGAGCGGGCGGAAGGCGTTGCCGGCGACGTTGTTCTCGACCGCCGGCACGAGGACGCGCAGCCGCACCGGAAGCTTGAGCGCCATGATCAGCGAGGCGAGCCCGAGCGCGTGAGCGCCGCCGCCCATGTCCTTCTTCATCCGCAGCATGCCCGACGCGGGCTTGAGATCGAGCCCGCCGGTATCGAAACACACGCCTTTGCCGACCAGCGTCACCTTGGGGTCGCGCGGCCGCCCCCAGCGCAAGTCGATCAGGCGGGGCGCATCGTCGCTCGCGCGGCCGACCGCATGGATCGTGGGATAGTTCCGCTTCAGAAGCGCATCGCCCGCGATCACGCTTACAGTCGCCTTGAACTTGCGGCCGAGCCCGCGCGCGACGGCCGCAAGCTGGGACGGGCCCATATCCTCCGCCGGCGTGTTGATCAGATCGCGCACCAGCGAAATCGCTTCGGCCATCGCCGTGGCCCGCGCTCGGTCCGCACGGGCGGGCCACACAAGCGACGGCAGCTTGCCCGCCTTGGCCGATTTGTAGGCGTCGAACCGGTAGCAGCCGAGCGCCCACCCCGTTGCGGCAGCTGTCGCGCCGGCCGTCCCCATGCGCGCATCGATGCGGTACGAGCCGGCCGGCAACGCCGTTGGCAGTCCCGCATAGTCCCACATGCCGTTGTGGTTCTCGACGCCGAGGAGGACGCGCGAGAGCTTGCCCTGCTTGCCGGAGACGAGGCTGATCTGCCCCGGTTTCGCGGCGAAGCCCGACGATCCGACCCACGCCCTACTCTCCGCCGGCTCCTTCTTGAGCCAGGCGTCGAACACGGCGGTTTCGATCGGAACGACGGGTACCGTCGCGGAGGTCGCTTTGGTCTTGAAGGTATCGGTCACGGCTGAATTCTCCCGGCGACAGAGAACCACAGCCGGTTGCGGCCGTCCAGACGCCGCCCCGCGAGAAGACTTTCAACCGTAGCGGGCCGCCGTTATGGTCGAAATTCTACGCCCGCCAACGGACCTGCCGCATGGATCAGACACCGACGATACCCGCTTCGGCCGCGGTCGCGCCCGCGGGCGAGACGCAGGCCGTGTTCGACGGCCGCCGCTGGCCGTTGTTCCGCCTGCTGCTGGTCAACATACTGCTGACGGTCGTCACGGTCGGGATCTATCGATTCTGGGCGAAGACCAGAGTACATCGATTTTTCTGGCGGCACACACGCCTGTTGGGCGACCCGCTCGAATATGTCGGTACCGGCAGCGAGCTCTTCGTCGGTTTTCTCGTCGCTATCGTCATCCTGGTTCCGATCGGCGGCATCTATTCGCTTCTCCAGTTCCTGACGCTCGGTACGGCGGGATATCTGCCCCTCGTTCTCGATGCCGCCTACTACACGCTGATCCTGTTTCTGATACAGGTCGCCATTCACAGAATGCGTCGCTACCGGCTGACCCGCACGGCGTGGCGCGGCATCCAGTTCGGGCTCGATGGCTCGTCCCTTCGCTACGCGCTGATTTCGTTCGGATACGGCCTTCTGTCCGCGGCAACGCTGTGGCTCGCCTATCCGTGGCTGCGTGTGGCGACGATGCGCTACTTCTTCACGCATGCACGCTTCGGGGATACCTCGATGACCCTCGACGCATCTGCGCGCTGGTTGTTCAGACGCTGGCTCGTCGTCGCGATCCCGTTCGGAACCGCAACCGCGCTTCTGGTCGTTCTCAACTGGACAGCGGCAAGCGAGATGATGGCGCTCAACCAGCGTGCGGCGGAGGGCCAGGACGTCAGCGGCGAGCTGGCAAAAATATGGACGTCACTCGTCTGGTGGCCTGCGGCGCTGGTCGTCGCGGGAAGTCTCGTTCAGGTCTGGTACCGCGTCGTCGAATTCCGTTACCTCCTGAGCCACGTCAGCATCGGCCGATCGGGATTGCGATCCGACATCGGCGCGGGATTCGTCTACCGGGTATTTTTCCTGTTCTGGATCCTGTTTCTCGGTTTGGCCACAGCGCTTATCGGGGGTGCGATCGCAATCCTGCCCGAACAAGCCGCAACCGCCCCCGAACCCGGAAACGCCAAGGCTTTTCTTTCCCTCATGACGGCGGTCCTGATGTTCTTCGCGTTTTTTCTGCTCCTCGGGCTCTCCGGTATCCTCAGGACACTGCTTGTCGACGTTACTCTTCTGAAGCGCGCCTGCGAAACGCTTACCATCTCCAACCCGGAAGCGCTTGAACATGTTGCCCAGTCATCGGCCGCATTGCCGAGCCGCGGCGAAGGCCTTGCCGATGCGCTCGACGTCGGCGGGTTCTGACCGCCAGACATGAACGACGCCGTCCGATACACCGCCCGCTATTTCGACGGCCGCACGGCCCGCCCCCGGAACGTCCGGATATCGATCGCGGCGGACGGTATCTCGATCTATCGCGACGGCGGCGTTTTCATCGCCGCGTGGCCCGCCGACCGGGTCGTCCTGCCGGAGCGGCCGCGACAGGACGAACCCGTTATCGTCGGTCTCGACGAAACGACGTCCCGGATCGCGATCGACGACCCCTCGGCAACGCAGGCGCTACTCGACGCCTTTCCCCGCGCGCACCGGCGGGTGCGTACGAACCGCCGCGGCGCGATCAAAATCGCCGCGTGGTCCGCGGGCGCAATCGCCGCCGCAGCGCTCCTTGTCACGGTGATCATCCCGCTTCTGTCGGCACAACTGGCGCGCCAGACGCCGGACGCTATCAAACACCGGATCGGCGCGGCGGCGCTCGAACAGGTGGTGAAACTGATCGCCTATCTCCCCGGCGAGAACCGCCGGGCGGCCTATTGCGTAGACGGAAACGGAGTCGCCATCTTGCGGCGGCTGGAAGACCGCATTTTCGCGGGCATGGCCGACCCGCCGGAAATCAGGCTGATTGCCGTCAAAGCGGCACTGGTCAACGCCTTCGCGTTGCCCGGCGGATACGTCGTCGTCACCGAAGGATTGCTTGAGAACGCGGAAAGCCCGGACGAGGTCGCCGGCGTGATCGCGCACGAGATCGGCCATGTGGTCTACGACCATCCGACACAGGCGATCTTCCGGACGACCGCCGTTTCGCTGCTCGTCAGCGCCGTGATCGGGGATTTCACCGGCGGCGTGCTGATCGGCGCGGTCGCCGAATGGGCAATCAACAGCAGCTATTCGCGGGACGCGGAACGGGAAGCGGACGATTTCGCGATCGAGCGGCTGAACGAAACGGGAATCGGCGGTGCCGGTCTCATCCGCTTCTTCGAACGCCTGCTCGCGGCGGAAGGGCCCAAGGAAGAGGGCGCCATGAACTTCGTCTCGACCCATCCGCCGACACCGGAGCGGATCACCCGAATTCGCGAGCTGGCGGTGACGGGAAAAGCGGAAAGCCGGCCGACGCTGACGCCCGGCGACTGGCGCGCACTACAGTCGATCTGCAGGGCAACGGCCGCTAGGCCGCCAGCATTCCCGACCGGCGCAGAGAAGTGATCATCGCCGCGTTGAGCATGAACTGATAGGCCCGGTCCGGGTCGGCGGCGATCGTCGCGATCTCGTCGAGATTGCGCTGGCGCACCTCGGGATCGCGCTCCTCCATCAGCTTCTTGTTGCGTTCGGTGATGGCGTTGATGGCGTCGATCGCCTCCGGCCGCCGCTGGACCTCGTAGCCGTCCAGCTCGCTCTCCGGCGCCTCGCCGTGCCACACGCGGGCGAGCCGGTCCGTCAGGTTCAGCGCATCGTGCAGTCCGCCGTTGAGTCCCATGCCGCCCAGCGGGTTGTTGATGTGCGCGGCATCGCCCGCCAGGAACGACCTTCCCTTCCGGTACTCCGCCGCGACGCGCTGGGAGACGCGGTAGATGGCACGGACCAGAATCGGGTAGTCATCGTCGCGCGGCAACAGGTTCTGCAGTGCGTTCTGGAGATAGGTGTCGGTGATGGCATCGTCCGCCCGCACCGACGTGTCGACCGGCATGATGACGCGCCACATATCCGGGATTTCGAGCAGCACATACCATTCGACCGGATCGGCCGTGTAGTTGACCGAGCAGATATCGGGCATGTGCGCGCGGAAATCGTATTCCGTGCCGGCGACGATGAAATGTTCGGGATGGGTATAGCCGTCGAACCCGATGTCGAGTTCCTTGCGAACCGTTGAGCGGCCGCCGTCGGCGGCGATCAGCCATTTGCCGGAGAAATCGGCAGGGCCGTCGGGGCCTTCGCAGGTGACTGTCACGCTTTCGTCGTGCTGCACGAGACCCGTGACCCGGTGCCGGAAGACGACCTCGGCGCAGTCGATCTCGTCCAGCCGCCCGTAGAGATATTCCACCAGCTTGAACTGCTCGCACTGCAGCCGGTAGGGGTAGTTCGTGTCGCCCGCGAGCGCCGAAAGATCGAACTCGGCAATACGGCCCTGCTGCCGGTCGCGGAACTGCCAGGTCGGGCATATCAGGCCGCGTTCGACGAGGGCCTCGGTGATCCCGGTTCCCTCCAGCAGGTCGAGCGTCGGCGGGTGAAAGGTCGATGCGCGGTAATCGATTTGCACCCCCTCCTCCGCCTCCAGCACGGTAACCGGAATACCCCGCCGCGCCAGAAGATAGGCGGCGGCGGATCCAACCGGTCCCCCGCCCGCAATCAATACCCTGTCAGCATCTCTCTTCGTCATAACCAACCTCGCAGTCCTGTCCCGTTTGTAGCCAAGCCGGCTCCCCCGTCAAGAACCGGCGGGCCCGCAGAGACAGCGGAAGCCGGGCCGGAACGGCATTTGCTGGCCGAAACTACCGAAAAGCGGGCTTTTTTGCTGTTACAGAGACCGCCAACCGCCGGATTTTAAGGAAAATTTTAGGTTACAGTGATGTTCTGGCAGCTATCACCGAGTTGCTGGATATATGTTCGACCAACTGAATTCGCACCGGGCCGTCGGCCCGTTGGCTCCGGAAAGATCCCTGCCCGCGCCCCGGGAATAATGGGGATGCGCGCACGGCGCCATTTCTCATAACGGAAGCGGCCGGTCGATGAACAAGATCGACGGCAATCTCGCGAGATCCATCCTGACACCCGTCGCCGGGAGCCCCGGCACGGATGACGCCGGCGCCGACGTCCTTTTCCTGGGCCCTGAAAACGTCGTCGACGATCCGCTCGTCTCCGCCCTGCGGGATCGCGCATTGAATGTCCGCACGCTGAACCGGACCGATGGAATTGCCGCTGTTACCGATTCGGTCGGCGCGGTCGTAATCGATCATTCCAACGGCAAGATCGACGGCATCGAAACGCTCGATCTCGTGCGCCGGAACTACACCGACGAGCAGGTGCCGGTCATTCTTGTCAGGACGGGTATCGGAGTAGAGGATTGCGCCGAAGCGCTGTCCCACGGCGCCAACGACGTCGTCGACAGAGCCGGCGCCCTGGCTCTTGCCGTACAGCGTATCGACGATCACGTCGCCACCGGCCGTCTTCGCCGACAGCTCAAGAAATCGCAGGACCGCCTGACCCTTGCGATAGAAGGGTCGAACGACGGCATCTGGGACTGGGATATCGGCACGGGCACGTTGCAGCTGTCGTATCGGTGGTACGAAATCCTCGGGATCCGGAACGGTCGCGACGCTGTCGACCCGGACTACTGGCTCGACCGGATTCACGAGGACGAGCGCAACACCGTCCTGACGGATCTTCGCGCCAGCCTCGACGGGCTGTCCGACCGTTTCTCGTCGGAACACCGCATCCGGCACGAAAACGGCACCTATCGCTGGGTTCACGTCCACGCAGCTGTCGCCCGCAACGCGGACGGAGAGGCGATCGGCATCGCGGGCTCGATGACCGACATCACCGACCGCAAGGCGATCGACCGCCTGACGGGCCTGCCCAACCGCGGCCCGCTGTCGGCCCGGATCGACCGCACGCTCGGCCGCATTCGCCGGCACCCCGGCGCCGCCGCGGCGCTATATGCGATCAATATCGACGGGATCGGTATGATCAATGAAGGCTACGGCGAGGCCGTGGGCAACATGGTCCTCAAGACGATCGCGGGCCGGCTAACCTCCACACTGCGCCCGACCGACGTGGTCGCGAGCTTCGGCGGCGACGTGTTCGGCGTCTTCCTCGATCGCATCGACGATCCGTCGGATTCGCTTCGGGTCGGCAAGCGTATCCAGGAAGTCATCTCGGAAACGATCGAATGCGAGGGGCGCACGATCAACCTGACGTCCGGCATCGGCATCGTCGTCAGCACCGATCGTCACGTGTCGGGCTCGGACATGATTTCCGAGGCGTTCACCGCGCTGAAACGCGCGAAGAAATCGGGCAAGGGAAATATCTCGCTGTTCGACGAAAAGATGGAAATGTCCGCGGCGCGCCGGCTCGACATCGAGCGGGAACTCCGGACCGGCATCGACAACGGCGACATCGTTCTCGCCTACCAGCCGATCTTCAATCTGAATACCGGCGAGCTGACGGGCTTCGAATCCCTGGCCCGCTGGCTCCATCCGGAGCGCGGCATGGTGTCGCCCGGCGAGTTCATACCCGTCGCCGAGGAAAGCGGTCTGATCGTTCCCATGACGACACGGCTGATAGAGGTTGCGGCCGAGCGCGCGGCAGTCTGGAACGAGACGTACGCGAACGGCCGCCCGTTCTTCCTGAGCGTCAATCTGTCCGCCCAGAATCTTGAGACCCCGCAGCTGATCAAGGAAACGCAGGACGCATTCGACCGCTTCGGCGCGCCGCTGTCCTGCCTGAAGATCGAGGTCACGGAATCCCAGATGATGAAGGATTTCGACGGCGGCCGGCGCCGACTGGAGGAGTTTCGCGAGGCCGGCGTCAATATCGCGATCGACGACTTCGGGACGGGTTATTCGTCGCTGTCCTATCTGACGCAGCTTCCGTTCGACATGCTGAAGATCGACCGCTCCTTCATCATGGACGCCGACCTGTCGGCCGAGAAACAGAAGATCCTCCACGCCATCGCCGCGCTCGGCCAGTCGCTCGACATGGCGATCGTCGGCGAAGGCGTCGAGCGCATCGGCGAGCACGAAATCATCAAGAGCCTCAACATGGAGGCTTGCCAGGGATTCTTCTACGGAAAGCCGGCCCTGCCCGACGACCTCGACCCGCTGCTGAGCGCATGGGGGATCGACATGGACGCGCTCTGCTAAAGCCCCGCTTCAGCGCTTCCAGAGGTCCCGAAATCCGGTCGCAACGACCGTGTCGTAGGACGGGTCGCCCGTCATAAGCCCCATGTCGCGCGCAAACGCATTCATTCCGGAGACGAACGCCTCGGTGATCGACGCGTCGTAGTAAGGCAGGTCGCGCTCGACGACCTGCGCGATCAGCGCCGTTTCCGCCTCGGGGAAGCTCTTGCGTCCGACTTCCGTCGCGAGGCTTACGTCGGCCTTTAGCGCCTTCTGGACGTTGACGATGGCCCGCACGGCGGCAGCGACCTTCTCGGGTTCCTTTTCGATCAGAGCGTCGGTCGTCGCAAACACCGGCTGCGTGTAGTTGAACGAAACCTCCGGTCCCAGACCGCGCCGCGGATCGAGGACGACCGTTCCGACGCCCTTCGTCACGGCGACCTCGGCGCCCATGCCGTTTGCCCAGAACGCATCGATCTTTCCGTCCTCGAGCGCCTGCGCCGCGGTCACGCCGAACGAGACGCCCGGCGCGACGGTGCCGGGGACTGGCGCGATGGTAAGGTCCTTGTCGACGTCGAGCCCGACCTCGGTCAACAAACGCTTCAGGCCGAGATCGACCCAGGGCGCCGCCCCGATATTGAGGCCTTTCAGCGCATCCGTCTCGCCGGGCGCAATCCCGAGATCCGTCTTCGCGACAAGGAACCAGTACATCCCCTGCGACAGCGCGCACAGGATGCTCGCGCCTTCCCATTCGGGAAATGCGGCCAGCGTCGAATGCGCAGAACCGGCTACGAAATCGACGGCACCGTCGCGCATCGCCTTGTTGGCGTCGTCGACCGGAAAGATGAGCTCATATTCCATATCGAGCCCCTCAGCCTCGAAAAAGCCGAGCTCGACGGCGGCGGGCGCCGGAAAGTAGGAGTTGGAGATCAGGTCGGGGACGGCGATTTTCATCTGGATACCTTCGCTGTTTCTGAATTTTCTGTCGTCAGTTCACTAACACGTTTGGGTTCCGAGGCGAATGGGGTCAATCCGCGGCGGCGGAATCCAGTTCTTCCTGGGCTTCGAGCCAGGCGGCTTCCGCCTCGTCGAGCCGGCGGGCGACCCAGCCGAGCTCCTTCTGAAGCTCGACCGCCCCCCCGTTCCCCGCCTCATACAGGGCCGGATCGGCAAGCTTCGCTTCGATCTCCGCCTTCTCGGCCTGCAGACTTTCGACGGTCTTCTCGATCCGCTCGACCTGCTTGCGGAGCGGCGCGAGGGCCTGGCGCTTCTCGGCGTCGGCGCGGCGCTGGTCGCGGCGGTTCTCGGCCGGCGGCGCGGCCGGTTCGGGCTTGCTCCCGGACGGCTTCGTACGTTTTCCGCCGAGCAGCAGGTTGCGGTAGTCCGCCATGTCGCCGTCGAACGCGGTCACCGTGCCGTCCGCCACCAGCCAGAAACGGTCGGCGGTCAGTTCCAGGACATGCGGATCGTGACTCACGATCACGACGGCGCCGGAGAACGCGTTGATCGCCTGGACGAGCGCCTGGCGCGAATCGACATCGAGATGGTTCGTCGGCTCGTCCAGCAGCAGGACATGCGGATTGTCGTTCGTCATCAGGGCGAACAGGAGGCGGGCCTTTTCGCCGCCCGACAGGTTGACGACCGTCGTCTCCGCACGTTCCTGGCTAAAGCCGAACCGCGCCAGTTGCGAGCGGATCTTCTCTGGCAGGTCGCCCGGGCGGCGACGCGACAGCTCCTCGAACGGCGTCGCATCCAGATCGAGTTCGTCCGCCTGATGCTGGGCGAAATAGCCGACCCGCAATTTCGGCGCAGCGGTAACATGGCCTTCCAGCGGCTTGAGCCGGCCCGCGAGCAGGCGGATCAGCGTCGATTTGCCGTTGCCGTTGGCGCCGAGCAGCGCGACCCGGTCGTCCTCGTCGAGGCGGAGCGACACTTTCCGGAGAACCGGCGTATCGTCGTATCCGACCGCCGCGTTCTGGGCGCTGAACAGCGGCGGCGCCAACGGGTCGGGGTCGGGAAAACTGAAGGTGACGCCGGCCTCGTCCCGATACTCCGGAATCGGTTCCATTTTCTCCAGCATCTTGAGACGCGATTGCGCCTGACGCGCCTTGGTCGCCTTGTAGCGGAACCGGTCGACGAATTTCTGGATGTGCGCCCGCTGCGCCTCCTGTCGGATCCGCTGGCGCTCGTCCTGCTCGATCTTCATCCGCCTGGACGTCTCGAAACGGTCGTACCCGCCCTGATAAAGCGTCAGCTTCGAATGTTCGAGATGGAGAATTTCCTGCGCGACGCGGTTCAGCAGGTCGCGGTCGTGGCTGACGATCAGCACGGTGCCGTCATAACGCCGGAGATATTCCTCGAGCCACAGGGTCGCTTCCAGGTCGAGATGGTTTGTCGGCTCGTCGAGCAGCAACAGGTCGGGCCGGGTGAATAGCAACGACGCGAGCATGACGCGCATGCGCCAGCCGCCGGAGAACTCGTCGAGCGGGCGCTGCTGGGCCGCCGCATCGAACCCGAGGCCCGCCAGAATGCGCGCCGCCCGCGACGGCGCGCCGGCGGCATCCTTCTCGCGCAACCGTTCGTGAATATCCGCAATCTTGAGCGGGTCTGTTTCGGTTTCGGCGTCGTGCTGCAGACGGATCAGTTCCCGGTCGGCGGAAAGCACGGCATCGACAAGCTTCTGCGGTCCGGACGGCGCTTCCTGGCGGGTGATGCCGACGCGCCAGCGGGGCGGCATCTCGATCACCCCGTCGTCGGGATCGAGCTGGCCCGTGATCATGCGCAGCAACGTCGTTTTGCCAGTCCCGTTGCGGCCGACGAAGCCCACGCGATGGCCGCCGTTGATCGACGCGCTGGCGCGGTCGAACAGAGCCCGTTTGCCGATCCGGTAGGTTAGATTCTCGATCCGAAGCATGGCGCGGTTTTACACGCCCGCCGAATATTTGTAACGGGAAGCGAGCGGGCGCCGCGACAAAATAAACCCTCTTACGGCGGCGCCTCTGTCCGGATCATCGAGCCGAGATGGGCAAGGTCCTGATCGGTCTTGAAACCCGCTTCGCGAATGCCGTAGACGACGATTTCCTCGTCCTCCTCCTCGCGCGCGCCGGTTACGCCCACTGCGCCGAGAATGACGCCGTTCTCGTCCCGCACGAGCTCGCCGCCGCCGACCGCGAACATCTTGTGTTCGGTGAATTCCTGGATCTGCGCGATGAACTCCGGCCCCAACTTCTGGCGCTCGCGAACGAATGCCGAAGACCGGCCGAGCGCCAGCGCCGCCACGCACTTTCCCTGCGCCATCTTGATGCGCGCCTGGGAACAGCCGTCCTCGCGCTGGGCCGCGCGGATCTCGGCGGCGACGTCGGTGACGACGACGCACAGCGGCCGCAAGTCCATCTCGCGGCCTTTTTTCATGATGATCTCGATGATCTCGTTGGCCTTCTGCAGCGTGATCATTCGCCCCTCCTAGAACTTGAGCAGCCGGCGTACGTTGCCGTGCAGGATCTTCGCGACGTCGGCCTTCGACAGCGGAATATGGTCGATCCAGTCGACGCCGGGCCTGTTCTCGACGAACGGGTAGTCGATCGAGAACATGATACGGTCGACGCCCATTTCCTGAACGGTACAGAGAAGCGCCGGGTTGGAGAAGTTGCCGCTCGTCGTGATGTGGAAATGGGATTCGAAGATTTCCCGGAACGAGCGGCCTGAAGCGTTTTCCGGCCGCGACAGCGCCTGGTTCACACGCCACAGCAGGAACGGCAGTGTCTCGCCCATGTGCCCGAGGATGATCTGCAGGCCGGGATGCTCCTCGAACACGCCCGACAGCACGAGCCGGATTGCCTGCGTCGCCGTCTCCACCGTGTAGCCCCAGCCCGCAGTCGCGAACGCGGGGTAATCGTCGAGATAATCCTTGTAGTAGGTCTCGATCACGTTCGGATGCGGATAGCCGGGATGCATGTAGACCGGCACGTCGAGCTTTTCGGCCCGGGCGTAGATCGGCCAGTAGGGCTTTCCGTCGTTGAACTCTCCGTTGGTCAGGCCATGGATCATCGCGCCGGTGAAGCCAAGCTCCGTGACGCAGCGTTCGAGCTCGTCGGCAGCGGCTTCGGGATTCGCGGTGGGCAGCGCCGCGAACGCCTTGAAGCGGTCGGGGTTCGCCTGGCAGGTGGCGTACAGATTGTCGTTGGCCTGTTTCGCGATCGCGGGCCCTTCATCAGCATCCAGGCGCTGCGTCGACGGTGCGCCGTGACTGAGAATCTGGATGTCGACGCCGACCTCGTCCATTTCCTTGAGCCGCAGTTCCCCGACATCGTAGAGCCGGTCGAGGAGCGCGCCGCGCCGGGTGGCGTTACGACCGCTGTAGGTGTCCGTGACCACCGGGTCCCAGTAGTGCTCTTCGAGCGCGATGATTTCGAGCCCGTCTCTTGTCGCCATGAATGTTCCCTTCCCTTTGCACGCCGAGGTTCGGCCGCTCGCGCCACCACGCGCAGCTTCCGTCAGCCGGCCGCCTCCGCTTCAAGTTTGGCTGTAATATCTTCGACAAGCGTCTTCTTGGAAACCTTGCCGAACGGCGACAATGGAAAATCGTCCATCAGCTCCAGCCGCTCGGGCAACTTGAAACGGGCCAGCTCGAAGCTTTCGAGATGCGCGATCAGTTCCTCCAACGTCAGCGACTTTCCTTCGACCGGGATCACGCATGCGCACATCTTCTCGCCGAGGATCGCATCGGGCATGGCTATGCAGGCGATATTCTTTACCGCGGGGTGACGCAGGATCAGGTTCTCGATCTCCTCGGCCGAGATTTTCTCGCCGCCGCGGTTGATGAGATCCTTCTTGCGGCCCTCGACCAGATAGGCTCCCGATGGGTGCTGGCGCATCAGGTCGCCGGTCCGATAGAAACCGTCCGGCGTGAAGGCGCGCTCGTTATGCTCGGGCGAGCCGAAATAACCCCGCAGTGTGTAGGGCCCCCGGCAGCAAAGTTCGCCGACCTCGCCGAAGGGCACGACCTTGTCCTCCTCGTCGAGCAGCATCACCTCGTCGTCGTCGCTGACGGGGAAACCGACGGTTTCCATGCGCACGGATTCCTCGTGATGCTTCTGGGCGAAAAACAACATGCCCTCCGCCATGCCGAAATTCTCCTGCACGAACACCTGCGGCAGCAGCTCGTAGGTGCGCTTGCGCACTTCCGGCTGCAGGCGCTGTCCGCCCGACTGGATGTATTCCAGCGACGTCAGGTCGTAGTCGCCGAAAACGGGGTCGTGGATCCAGCGGATCAGCAGCGCAGGCACACAGTGGATGTGCGTAACCTTGTGCTTTTCGATCAGCGGAAACAGTGCCTCGCCCCGCGTCGACTGCGCGAAGACGACGGTGCCGCCCTGCATCATGAAACCCTGCATGCCGGGGCACGCGAGCGGCAGGTTGTGGCCGATGGGCAGGATATCGAGCAGCACCTTGTCGGGCCCGGCCTCGGTCGCAGCAACGGCGTATTTGGTATTGCATATATAGTCGTTGTGCGACCGCGGGATCAGCTTCGGGATGCCCGTGGTACCGCCCGAAAGCTGGAACACTGCCGGGTCTTCGGGGTCGATCTCGATCGCATCGATATCGGCCTGGGTCGCCGCCGGTTCCTTTTCGAGAAGCTCGTCGACGGTCAGGAAACCGTCCTGTGGCGGCCCGTAGACGATTCCCATCTCGAGGCAGGCCTGCTCGTCGCGCAGCCGCGTCACCAGGTCCGTGAAGGAGTAATCCCGCGCCTTCGCGGGCACGAAACAGGCCCTGGCCTGCGCGATCTCGACGAACTGGCTGACTTCCAGATAGCGATGGGTGGGCAGCGCCATGATCGGGACGACCCCGATCTTCTGGAACGCAAAATAGAGATAGGCGAACTCGATCACGTTCGGCAGACAGACGACGACCCGGTCGAGCGGCCTGAAGCCGAGATCGAGAAGGTTCAGCGCAACCCGCGTCGACCGCTCGTCTACCTCGCGATAGGTAGCGGTCTTGTCGCCATCAACGATCGCGATGCGATCCGCATATTCGGCGAACCAGTCGGCGAAATGAGACGCGATGGTGCGGTCTTCCCAGTATCCCTTCTCGCGGTATTTGCGCGCGAATTCCGGCGGGAAGCGTACGACGCCCTCCAGCATGGCGATCTCCCTTGTATATTTCAGGTTACCGACGCGAAGCCGCCGTCGACGACGATAATCGCGCCGCTCACGGCCTTGTTGCCGTCGACCAGCGTCATGACGGTCTCGGCGACGTCTTCGGCGTTGACGACGCGCTGCAGCGGCGTCTGCCTGGCGCGGGCGCCCATCAGCTTGTCGTAGTTGTCGCCGAGCATGCGCTCCATCCACTCGCCTTCCATCCAGCCGGGCGCGACGCCGTTGACGCGGACGCCGGATCTGCCGAGCGCACCGGCCAGCGCCTTGGTCATCGTCCACAGCGCACCCTTGCTGACCGAGTAGGGAAGCGCCTGCGGGCCGGGGCGGGCGCCGACGATGGAGTTGGTGTTGACGATGCAAGCGTCGTCGGACGCCTTCAGGAGCGGCGCCGCGTGTTTGGTGACGAGGAACACGCCGCGGACGTTCACGCCGAAGACGCGGTCCCAGTCCTCGACGTCGATGTCCTCGAACTGCCAGGCGAGGCCGCTCGTCGTCGTGCCGGCGTTGTTGCACAGCACGTCGAGCCGCCCGAATTTCTCCCGGATCGCGCCGATCATCGCAACCACGTCCGCCTCGCTCGCGACGTCGGCCTGCACGAGCAGCGTCTCGGCGCCCGCGTCTGCACATAGCGCCGCGGTCCTTTCTGCCTCGGCAGCGCTCCGGGCATAGTTGATCGCGACGTTGTAGCCGGCCTTGGCGAGCGCGACCGCTTCGGCGCGGCCGATGCCGGTCGAGGCGCCGGTTACGAGCGCGACGCGCTTATCGGATTCCGCCATTCTGATTTCCCTCCCAACGC
>JAYQUR010000026.1:0-18443 GCA_038148075.1 Alphaproteobacteria bacterium
GCGCAGACCCTTCTCGGCCGCTCCGACGACGGGCTCGTCGAGACGATCATGTCGATCTCGCACGAGCTGGCATTCGACGGCGAAGGCCGAATCATCCTGCCGCAGCGCCTGTGCGAGCATGCGGGAATAGAGGACCGCGCCACCTTCGTCGGCCGCGGCTCCCGCTTCCAGATATGGTCCCCCGAACGTCACGCCGCCCGCCAGGCGGCCGAACTGGACGCGCTCCGCGCGCGCCTGACCGGGGACGGACCGCAATGACCGGCGGCGCGGCGTACAGCCACGACCCGGTGATGGTCGCGGAAGTCGTCGCCGCGCTGCAGCCCCGCGACGGCGGCCTCTATGTGGACGGCACGTTCGGCGCAGGCGGCTACAGCCGGGCGATCCTCGATGCCGCCGACTGCCGGGTCTGGGCCATCGACCGCGACCCGGACGCCGTGCGCGACGCGGCCGAGCTGCTCACCCGCTATGCCGGACGCCTGACCGTCGTCGAAGGGCGTTTCGGCGACATGGACCGTTTGCTTGCGGAGCGCGGCGTCGGGCCGGTCGACGGCATCGCCCTCGATCTCGGCGTCTCGTCCATGCAGATCGACGACCCCGAACGCGGATTCAGCTTCCGCGCCGACGGTCCGCTCGACATGCGCCAGGAGCGCGCCGGACGCAGTGCCGCCGACGTCGTCAACGAGGCGCCGGAATCGGTTCTGGCCGACATCATCTACAACTACGGCGAGGAACGGCAGGCACGTCGCATCGCGCGCGCCATCGTTGCCGCCAGAACCAACGGGCCGATCGACCGCACGGGCCGGCTGGCCGAGATAGTCCGTGCCGCCTATCGCGGTCCGGCGCCCAAGATCGATCCGGCGACCCGCACCTTCCAGGCCATCCGCATCGAGGTGAACGGCGAGCTCGACGAGATAGAGCGCGGCCTCGCCGCCGCCGAAATCCTGCTCGCCCCGGGCGGCCGTCTTGCGGTGGTTTCCTTCCATTCGCTCGAGGACCGGGCGGTGAAGGAGTTTCTCCGCACCGCTTCCGGCGAGGTTCCCGCTGCGTCCCGTCACATACCCGATACGGGCCGCCGCGCCACGCCCCGCTTCAGGCTTGTCAAGCGCGGCGCCGTGAAGCCCGGCGCCGAGGAGACCGCACGCAACCCGCGGGCGCGCTCGGCGCGCCTCCGCATCGCCGAGCGCACCGCCGCCCCGGCCGGACGGAAGGAGGGCTGATCGTGCGCCGTTCTCTCCTTTTCTGGACCGCGCTCTGCTCCGTCGTCGTTGTCGGCTTGTTCGTCATCAAGCATCGCGTCCAGTCGCTCGAAGAGAAACTGACCACGCTGAACGCGGAGATCATCTCGGACCAGAACGCCATCCAGGTTCTCGAAGCGGAGTGGGCCTATCTCAACCAGCCCGCCCGGCTTGAGGAACTGAGCCGCCGCCTGCTGGGCATGGATGCGCCGCGCCCGGAACAGACTCGCCTGCTGGAGGACTTCCTGAAAGACGTCGCGCCGCCGGCCGGAACGCCCGCCGACGCGGGCGCGACCGAAGTCGCGGACGCCCCGACGCCGAAGCGCCGGCCGGATCGCCGGGCGCTTCCCGCGCCGGTTCCGGACGAAGACTGGCTCACGCCGATCATGGCCAAGCTGAAGAAGCCGCAATGACCGGCCCGCGCACCCCCGCCCCCGACAAGATTCGCATCGAAGGCGAACGCAAGACCGCTATCGAGACGGGCCGTAACCGGCTGATCGTCGCCGGGGCCGTTTTCGCCGCCGCGTTCACGCTGATCGCAGCCCGCGTCGTCGACGTCGCCATGCTGACGGAATCGACGGAGCCGCGCCTCAACCGCAGCGTCGCCAGCAACGAACGCAGTACCGGCCGCGCCGAAATCGTCGACCGCAACGGGGTCCTGCTCGCGACAAGCCTGCGAACCGCGTCGCTATACGCCAATCCCCACCTGGTGCTCGATCCGGAGCAGGCAGCCGCGAAGCTCGCGTCCGTCCTGCCCGACGTCGAAAAGGCCGACATCGAGCGGAAACTCCGCACCGACCGCGGCTTTATCTGGCTTCGCCGCCACCTCACGCCGCGCCAGCAATACGCAGTGAACCGGCTCGGCATCCCGGCGTTGAACTTCCAGCACGAGGAACGGCGGATCTATCCGCTCGGCCCGCTCGCCTCGCACGTGCTCGGCTTCACCGACATCGACAACCGCGGTATCGCCGGCGTCGAACGCTATTTCGACAAGGAACTCCGCATCCGTCGCACCGGCATCGAACTGTCCCTCGACGTCCGCGTCCAGCACGTGCTCCGTCACGAACTGGGGTTGGCGATGCAGAAGCACAGCGCCATCGGCGCAGCGGGCCTCGTGATGGACGTCGACAGCGGCGAAGTGATCGCAATGGTCTCTCTGCCCGGGTTCGATCCGAACCAGCCGGGCGAGATCGCCGAGGACCTCCGTTTCAACCGGACGACGCTCGGCGTCTACGAAATGGGTTCGACCTTCAAGATATTCACGACCGCGATGGCGCTCGACGCGGGCACCGTCAATCTGTCGGGCGGCTACGATGCGACCGACCCGATCCGCGTCGCCCGTTTCGTCATCCGCGACTATCACGCGAAGAAGCGTTGGCTCTCGGTTCCCGAGATATTCATGTACTCGTCGAATATCGGCTCGGTGAAGATGGCGCTCGACGTCGGCGTCGACGGCCATCGCCGTTTTCTGCGCCGGCTCGGCCTTCTGAAACCCGTGTCGGTCGAACTGTCGGAAATCGGCGCGCCGCTGGCGCCGAACCGCTGGCGCGACATCAACACGATGACGATTTCGTTCGGCCACGGGCTCGCCGTAAGCCCGCTGCACCTCGTCTCGGGGGTCTCGGCGATCGTCAATGGCGGCGTCTACCGCTCGCCGACGCTGATCAAGCGCAAGCCCGGCGAAGGCGTCCGGGGCACGCGCGTCGTCTCGGAAGAAACATCGCTGAAGATGCGCCGCCTGATGCGCCTTGTCGTCGACCAGGGTACGGGGAAGAAAGCCGCGGCGGCGGGATATCTCGTCGGCGGCAAGACCGGCACGGCCGAGAAGGTCTCCGGCCGCGGCTACAAGCGCAAGGCGCTGATCTCGTCGTTTATCGCCGCATTCCCGATGAACCGGCCGCGCTACGTCGTCCTCGCCATGCTCGACGAAGCCAAGGGCACAAAGGACACGTTCGGCTACGCAACGGGCGGCTGGGTCGCCGCGCCGGTGATCGGCGAGGTCGTCCGGCGCATCGCGCCGGGACTCGGCGTCGATCCCGTCGACGAGGAGTCGGACGAAATACAGAACCTGCTGTCCGTAAAAATTTCCGGGAAGTCCGGCCGGGAGCAGCGGGTTGCGAATCATTGATCTTGTCGCAGGAGAACGGATCGAAGTGACCGGAGCGGTCGAGGCAAACGACATGGAAATCACGGGGCTGACCGCGGACTCGCGGGCGGTGCGCCCGGGATTCCTGTTTGCCGCGCTGCCGGGCACGCAAACCGACGGACGGCGCTTCATCGCCGACGCGATCGCATCCGGAGCCCGCGCGATCCTGGCGCCGGAAGGTACCGTATGCCCGGACGGGATGGTCGCGCTCCTCACCTCCCCCGATCCGCGCCGCGCGCTTGCGCGCATGGCAGCCGCGTTCTACGGCCGCCAGCCGGAAACGATGGTCGCGGTCACCGGCACCAACGGCAAGACGTCGGTCGCGAGCTTCACCCGCCAGATATGGGAGAAGCTGGGCCATTCGGCCGCCAGCCTCGGCACGCTCGGCCTCACGCTTCCGGACGGCACCACGCGCCCGTCCCTGACGACGCCGGACCCGGTGGCGTTGCACGCAGATCTCGCCGAACTCGCCCGCCAGGGCGTCGATCACGCGGCGATGGAAGCCTCCAGCCACGGGCTCGACCAGCGCCGCCTCGACGGCGTCAGATTGCGCGCGGCCGGATTCACCAACCTGTCGCGCGACCATCTCGACTATCACGGCACGCTCGAGGCCTATCTCGATGCCAAGGCGCGCCTGTTTTCCGAACTTCTGCCCGACGACGGCGTCGCGGTTCTCAATGCGGACGCACCGGAGTTCGCCCGGCTGTCGAAGGCTGTGCGCGGCGATGTCATGGGATACGGCCGCGCGGCGCGGGAACTCCGCGTTGCGGACGCCGCCCCCGCCGCCGACGGTATCGCGCTCGACCTGGTCGCGTTCGGCAGTTCGCACCGCCTGACCCTGCCGCTGATCGGTTCGTTCCAGGCATGGAACGTTCTGTGCGCCGCCGGCCTCGCCATCGCGAGCGGCTCCGAAACGGGAGAGGTTCTGAAGATTCTGCCCGCCCTGTCCGGCGTTCCCGGCCGCATGCAGCGCGCCGGCCGGCTCGCCTCCGGCGCCGCTGTCTATATCGACTACGCCCATACGCCGGATGCGCTGGAGAACGTGTTGCGCGCCGCGCGGCCGCATGCGGACGGCAGGCTCGTCGCGCTGATCGGCTGCGGCGGCGACCGCGATCGCGGCAAGCGGCCGATGATGGGCGACATCGCAACCCGGCTTGCGGACTCCGTCATCGTCACCGACGACAACCCGCGATCTGAAGTCCCGGCCGCCATCCGCGCCGAAATTCTCGCCGCCGCGCCTGACGCAACCGAAATCGGCGATCGCGCCGAGGCGATCCGCCGTGGAATCGGCCTCCTGCAGGCGGGCGACATTCTGATCGTCGCCGGCAAGGGCCACGAAACAGGCCAGACCGTCGGCGACAAGACGCTTCCGTTCGACGACCTGCTGGTCGCCCGCGGCATCATCGACGACATGGGAGGGGAGCCGGCATGACGACAGCGCCTCTCTGGACCTCGTCTGCCGCCGCCGCCGCAACGGGGGGGGCCGCCACCGCGGATTTCGCCGCCACCGGCGTGTCGATCGACACCCGGACGCTTGAATCCGGCGACCTGTTCGTCGCGCTGGCGGGGCCCAACTTCGACGGTCACCGCTTCGTCGCGAGCGCCTTCGCGTCGGGTGCCGCGGCCGCCCTCGTCTCCCGCGACGACCTCGAGGCCGAAGGCCCGCTCGTCGTCGTCGCCGATACGATGGACGGTCTCCGCGCCCTCGCCGCCGCCTCGCGCAAACGAACGAACGCGAAGATCGCGGCGATCACAGGTAGCGTCGGCAAGACCGGCACGAAGGAAGCGCTCGCGCACGTGCTGTCGCAGCAGGGCAGCGTCAGCGCGAGCAAGAGCAGCCTCAACAATCACTGGGGCGTGCCGCTGTCGCTCGCGCGGATGCCCGCCGACGCGAATTTCGGCGTCTTCGAGATCGGCATGAACCACGCCGGCGAGATCACACCGCTTGTCGGCATGGTCCGGCCGCACGTCGCGGTCGTCACGGCGATCGCGCCGGCACATATGGCGTTTTTCGACAGCGTCGAGGACATCGCGCGCGCTAAGGGCGAGATATTCTCGGGCCTCGAAGACGGCGGCACCGCGATCGTCAACCGGGACACCGAATTTTTCGAGCTGCTCGCGGACATGGCGCGCGCCGCCGGCGCAGGCAAGATCGTCTCGTTCGGCCGCAACCCGAATGCCGACGTCCGCCTCATGGAAGCCATGAGCACCGCGACGGGAACCGAGATCGACGCGATATGGCACGGCGACAAGCTGTCCTTCCGGGTCGAGCAGCCGGGCGTCCACTGGGCCTATAACGGCCTCGCGGTCCTGGCCGCGGCAGCGGCGCTCGGCGCGAACCTGACCGAGGCGGCCGATGCCCTCGCGACGCTTCCGGCGATCAAAGGCCGGGGCGCCTTGCATACGCTGCCGTGGGGAGACGGCGAAATCCGTCTGATCGACGACGCCTACAACGCCAATCCGGAATCGATGCGTGCCGCGCTGGACACGCTTGGCCGCTATACGCCCAACGGCGGGCGCAGGGTCGCCATCATCGGCGACATGCTGGAACTCGGCGACGCGTCTGAAGCGGCGCATGCCGGCCTCGCGGAGCATCTCGACCGCAACGGGATCGACCTCGTGTTTCTGGCGGGCGCCGAGATCCGCGTTCTCGCCGACCGCCTGTCGGGCAAACGGATCGGCGGCATGGCGGAAGACTGGAAGGCGTTGCTTCCGATGGTGACGGCCGGGCTTCGCGCCGGAGACGTCGTCACCGTGAAGGCGTCCCACGGAATAGGTCTCGAAGACCTCGTCGCCGCGCTGCTCGAGAGCGCATCGGTCGACGGTTCGCCCACCTCATCGTCGGGGATCGTTCGCAATGCTTTATAATCTGCTGTTCCCGCTCGCCGACGATATCGGCGTCTTCAACCTCTTCCGCTACATCACTCTGCGGACGGGCGGCGCGGTGGTAACCGCGCTGATCGTCAGTTTCGTTCTCGGCCCGGCGGTAATCCGCTGGCTGAAAAGCAAACAGGGCGAAGGCCAGCCGATCCGCGAGGACGGACCGCAGTCGCACCTGATCGCGAAGAAGGGAACGCCGACGATGGGCGGCGTGCTGATCCTGTTCGCCATCGCGGTTGCGACGCTGCTGTGGGCGGACCTGACCAACGGATACGTTTGGGCGGTCCTGATGGTCACGCTGGGATTCGGCGTGATCGGTTTCATCGACGACTACAAGAAACTGACCAAGCGTTCCAGCGACGGCATGTCCGGCCGCATGAAGCTGCTGCTGCAGGCGATCATCGGCACGGCGGCGACGCTCTGGATCATACGGCTCACCGGCGAGCCGCTCGCGTCGGGCCTCGCGATCCCGTTCTTCAAGGATTTGCTGGTCCCGCTCGGCTGGTTCTTCATTCCGTGGGCGCTGATCGTCCTCGTCGGCGCTTCCAATGCCGTGAACCTGACCGACGGCCTGGACGGGCTCGCCATCATGCCCGCGCTGATCGCCGCCGCCTGTTTCGCGCTGATCACCTATGTCGCCGGAAACTTCGTCTTCTCGAACTACCTGCAGATCCATTTCGTGCGCGGCTCGGGCGAACTCGCCGTATTCTGCGGCGCGCTGGTCGGCGCGGGGTTAGGTTTCCTCTGGTACAACGCACCGCCCGCCACGGTCTTCATGGGCGATACCGGCTCGCTCGCCATCGGCGGTGCGCTCGGCGCGGTCAGCGTCGTGATCAAGCACGAGATCGTCCTCGCCATCATCGGCGGGCTGTTCGTACTCGAGACCGTCTCGGTCATCGTCCAGGTCGCTTCGTTCAAGCTCACCGGCAAGCGCGTCTTCCGAATGGCGCCGCTGCATCACCATTTCGAACAGAAAGGCTGGGCGGAATCGACCATTGTCGTCCGCTTCTGGATCATCGCCTCGATCCTGGCGCTCGCCGGCCTCGCCACCCTGAAGCTGAGGTAGACGCCGGCCGATGATCCCCGTCGCCACCCGCAAAGACCAGCAGCTCGCCGTGTTCGGCCTCGGCGCATCGGGCCGTGCGACCGCGCACGCGCTCGCGGCGGGCGGCGCGAGGGTGAGCGCCTGGGACGACAATGCCGCTTCGCGCGAGGCGGCGGCGGCGGAGAACCTGCCGCTCGCGGATCTCGTCGCTGCCGACTGGACGGACTTTTCCGCGCTCGTCCTCAGCCCCGGCGTACCGCTGACCCATCCGAAGCCTCATCCGGTTGTGGTTTGCGCCGATGACGCAGGCAAGCCGGTGCTCGGCGACATCGAGCTTCTGCGAGAGGCGTGCCCGGATGCGCTGATGATCGGCGTGACGGGCACCAACGGAAAATCGACGACGACGGCGCTGATCCATCACGTCCTGAACGCCTGCGGCCGACCGGTTCAGATCGGCGGAAATTTCGGCCCGCCGGTACTGGGGATGGACCCGCCCGCGCCGGGCGAGGCGCTGGTGCTGGAGCTGTCGTCCTACCAGCTGGACCTCACCCACGCCGCGACGTTCGAGATCGCGGTACTGATCAACGTCAGCCCCGATCACCTCGACCGGCACGGCGACATGACGGGCTACCTCGCCGCCAAGAAACGCATCTTCCGGACCCGGACGGATACCCCCGTCGGGCAGCTCGCGATCATCGGAGTCGACGATCCGCATTGCCGCGCCGTCCGCGACGAGATTGCCGCCCGGGGCGGCTGGCGGACGATTCCGGTTTCGGTCGGCGGCGCTGTCGACGGCGGCATCTATGTAATCGACGGCATGCTGTTCGACGCGCTCGACGGCGGCGCAGACGACGGACGCGACATTTCCGGCATCGATACGCTGCGCGGTCCGCACAACTGGCAGAACGCGGCAGTCGCCTGGGCCGTCGCGCGCACGCAGGGGCTGGGCGCAGACGAGATCGCCGCCGCACTGCGGACCTTCCCCGGCCTGCCGCACCGGATGGAGCCGCTCCGCGAGATCGGCGGCGTGCGCTACGTCAACGATTCCAAGGCGACCAACGGCGAAGCCGCCGCCAGGGCGCTGTCGAGCTTCACCGACATCCACTGGATCGCCGGCGGCGTCGCCAAGGAAGACGGGCTGGCTGCCTGTGCACCGTACTTCCGGAATGTCGCCCACGCCTATCTTGTCGGCGAAGCGGCCGATGCGTTCGAAACGGAGATCGCGGGCCGCGTTCCGGTAACGCAGTCGGGAGATCTGGCCCGCGCCGTGTCGGACGCCCGCCGTAACGCGACGCCGGGCTCGGTCGTCCTCCTGTCGCCCGCCTGCGCCTCGTTCGACCAGTTCGCCAATTTCGGGGCGCGCGGCGATGCGTTCCGCGATCTCGTGTCGGGCCTGCAGGAAGGGGACGCGACATGACCGTCTTCGCGCGATCCGACACATCCGTGCTCGGCCGCTGGTGGTGGACGGTCGACCGCTGGACGCTCGCCGCCGTCGGCGCGCTGATCGCCTTCGGCGTTATCATGGCGCTTGCCGCCAGCCCCGCCGTCGCCGAGCGTATCGGTCTCGACTACTTCTATTTCGCGCGCCGCCAGATGGTCTACCTGCCGATCGCGCTCGCACTGATGTTCGGCGCGTCGTTGCTATCGCCGGTCGGCGTCTTCCGGGTCGCCGCGATCACGCTTGCCGTCTTTGCATTGCTGGTGATGGCGACCTTCGTCGTCGGAACCGAAATCAAGGGCGCGCGCCGCTGGATCAATCTCGGCGTGCTGTCGCTGCAACCCTCCGAGTTCCTGAAACCGGCCTTCGCGGTCGTCGCCGCCTGGCTGTTCGCAGCCGCGCGTTCGGGCGACATCCCGCGGGCGAATCTCTATTGCATCGGGCTGTTCGCGCTCATCGTCGGCCTACTGCTGCTGCAGCCGGACGTCGGCATGGCCGTCGTTATCTCGGCCGTCTGGTCGGCCCAGTTCTTCCTCGCAGGCCTGCCGCTCTACCTGGCCGCCGGGCTCGTGATCCTCGGCGCGGGTGCAATGGTCGCCGCCTACTTCACGCTGCACCACGTCGCCAGCCGCATCGACCGCTTCCTCGATCCGGCCTCCGGCGACAGCTATCAGGTAGACCGTTCGCTCGAAGCGTTCGTCAACGGCGGCCTGCTCGGCCGCGGCCCGGGCGAAGGCACTGTCAAGGAGGTGCTGCCGGACGCCCATTCCGATTTCGTCTTCGCCGTCGCGGGCGAGGAGTTCGGCGTTCTCGTCTGCCTCGTCATCGTGGCCCTGTTCGCCTTCGTCGTCCTGCGCGGCTTCGCCCGCGCGCTGCAGGAAACCGATCTGTTCATCCTGATTGCCTCGACCGGCCTTCTCGTCCAGTTCGGCCTACAGGCCGTCATCAACATGGGCTCCACGCTGCGGTTGATGCCCACCAAGGGCATGACGCTTCCGTTCGTCAGCTACGGCGGCTCGTCGCTGATCGCGATGGGGCTCTGTATGGGATTCCTGCTCGCGCTCACGCGAAAGCGGGTCGGACCGGAGGTGCTGCGATGAGCGGACGCGCGGACGCGAAGCATATCGTTCTCGCCGCCGGCGGCACCGGCGGGCATATCTTCCCGGCAATCGCCGTGGCGGAGGAACTGCTCGCGCGCGGCTACCGCGTCTCGCTGGTGACCGACAAGCGCGGCAAAGGCTTCGGCGACCGTCTCGACGACGTCGCGGTATACCGGATCAGCGCCTCGGGCGTCGGCGGCGGCGTCGTTGCCAAGCTTCGCGGCGCGGCGTCGATCGGCGTCGGCATCTTGCAGGCGCGCCGGCTTTTCGCCCGGCTCAAGCCCGCCTGCGTCGTCGGATTCGGCGGATATCCGTCCGTCCCGACCATGGTCGCGGCCACCTCGCGCGGCCTGCCGACGGTCATTCACGAACAGAACGCCGTTCTCGGTCGCGCCAACAGGCTGGTCGCGCCGAAGGTTCGCGTCATCGCCACGTCTTTCCCGGATACCGACGGCATCTCCGAGCGGGATGCAGCGAAGGCCATTCTTACCGGCAACCCGGTGCGATCGGCGTTCGGCGAGGTCCGGGAACGCGCCTACCCGCCCATCGGACCCAATGGCGAGGGCGTCAAATTGCTGGTTCTCGGCGGCAGCCAGGGTGCGCGCGTCCTGAGCGATATCGTACCCGCGGCGATCGCCGGCATGCCACCGGCGCTCCGCAGCCGTTTCTCGATCACCCAGCAATGCCGGCCCGAGGATCTCGACCGCGTGCGTGCCGTGTACGACGGCGTCGGCGTCAACGCGACGCTGGCCGATTTCTTCGACGACGTGCCGGACCGGCTCGCCGCCGCCCATATCGTCATCTCGCGCTCCGGCGCCTCGACCGTCGCCGAACTCGCCGAGGCCGGCCGGCCCGCCATTCTCGTCCCCTACCCGCATGCCACCGACGATCACCAGACGGCGAACGCGCGCGCGATGGAGACGCTCGGCGGCGCGTGGCCGATCCCGGAGAGCGGGTTCACGGCCGAGTCGCTCACGATCAAGCTGGAGAATTTCGTCAACTTCCCGCAAAAGCTGGTCGACGCGGCCGAAGCGATGAAGCGCGCGGGCGGTCTCAATGCCGCCGCGGCGCTCGCCGACCGGATCGGCCAGCTCGCCGGCACGGCCTCAGGGGCCGGCGCGCCCGTCTCCCCCGACGGGGTCGCGAGGGAGATGGCGGCATGAAGGCGCTCCCCCTCAACATCGGCACTATTCATTTCGTCGGGATCGGCGGCATCGGCATGAGCGGGATCGCCGAAATCCTGCACAACCTCGGCTATTCGGTGCAGGGCAGCGACCTCGCGGAAAGCGCGAACGTCGTCCGCCTGCGCGATCTCGGCATCCGCATCGAGGTCGGCCACCGGGCCGAAAACCTCGGCGACGCGACGGTCGTCGTCATTTCGTCCGCCGTGAAACCGAATAATCCCGAAGTTGTCGAGGCCCGGGCTCGCTTCGTTCCGGTCGTCCCGCGCGCGGAAATGCTGGCGGAGATCATGCGGCTCAAGTGGGGCATCGCGGTCGCCGGCACCCACGGCAAGACGACGACGACATCCATCGTCGCCTCCGTCCTCGATGCGGGCGGGGTCGACCCCACCGTGATCAACGGCGGCATCATCAATGCATACGGCACCAACGCGCGGCTCGGGGACGGCGACTGGATCGTCGTCGAGGCGGACGAGTCCGACGGCACCTTCATGAAGCTGCCGGCGACCATCGCCGTGATCACCAATATCGATCCCGAACATCTCGACCATTACGGCGATTTCGACACGCTGCGCGCCGCGTTCGCGACGTTCGTCCAGAACATCCCGTTCTACGGCTTCGCGACGCTCTGCATCGACGATTCGAACGTTCAGGCGCTGATCCCGAAAGTATTGGACCGCCGTATCGTCACTTACGGCATGAGCCGTCAGGCGGACGTGCGCGCCATCGACGTCGAGACCGATCCGCTCGGATCGCACTTCACGGTCATTGCCACCGACCGCCTGTCGGGCCGGACCGCCGATCTCGGCCGCTTTACCATGCCGATGGTCGGCCATCACAATGTCCGCAATGCGCTCGCGGCTATCGCCATTTCAATCGAGATGGAGATCGACCCCGACACCGTGCGGGGCGCGCTTGCCGGCTTCAGCGGCGTAAAGCGGCGTTTTACGCGCACCGGCGTCGTCAACGACGTCACGATCATCGACGATTACGGCCATCACCCGGTGGAAATCGCCGCGGTGCTGGCCGCGGCCCGGGCAAGCGCCCGACGCAACGTCATCGCCGTCGTCCAGCCGCACCGGTTCAGCCGCGTGCGCGACCTGTTCGACGAGTTCTGCACCTGCTTCAACAACGCCGACACGGTAATCGTCGCCGACATCTACCGCGCGGGCGAGGATCCGATTCCCGGCATCGACCGAGATGCGCTTGTCTCCGGCATGCGCGAGCGCGGCCACCGGCACGTCGTCGGCCTCGAGTCGGAAGACGCGCTGCCGCAGATGATCGCCGACCTTGCCGAACCGGACGATTTCATCATCTGCCTCGGCGCCGGCAACATCACCGCCTGGGCGAACGCGCTGCCCGAACAGCTCGCGAAACTCTGGAACGTGCCGGCGGGCACGGGAACGGAGGGCTGAACGGATGCTCGCGCAGCTTTCCCCCCGTCTTATCGACCGGCTGCCCGCCGTCCGCGGCAGGTTGAGCGCGAACGCCTCGCTCGGCGGCGTGACATGGTTCCGCACCGGCGGCCCGGCCGAAGTGCTTTTCAACCCGGCCGACGCCGACGACCTGATCGCGTTCCGGCGCGGCCTGCCCCCGGAAATTCCGATGACGGTTCTCGGACTCGGCTCCAACGTGCTGGTCCGCGACGGCGGCATAGAGGGCGTCGTCGTAGTGTTCGCCAAGGCGCTTTCCGATATTACCATCGACGGCGAGATCGTTTCCGCCGGCGCGGGCGCGCTCGACGTCGCCGTATCCCGGGCAGCGCGCGATGCGAGCCTCGAAGGACTCGAATTCCTCAGCGGCATCCCCGGCACGGTCGGTGGCGCGCTACGCATGAATGCGGGCGCCTACGGCCGCGAAATCGCGGAGGTGCTGGTCGACGCGACGGCCTTGGACCCGGCCGGCGACGTGCATACGCTCTCGAACGCGGATTTCGGCTTCACCTACCGCCACTGCGACGTCGACGAGGACTGGATTTTCCTGTCGGGCCGTCTGCAGGGCGCGCCGGGCGACCGCGGCGCGATTGCAGCGCGGATGACCCGGATTTCGGATGCGCGGCGCGACAGCCAGCCGATCCAGTCGCGTACGGGCGGCTCGACCTTCAAGAACCCCGACGGCGCCAGGGCATGGGAACTGATCGACGCGGCGGGCCTTCGCGGATTCCGCATCGGCGACGCGATGGTCTCCGAGCAGCATTGCAACTTCCTGATCAATTGCGGCAACGCGACCGCCGTCGACATCGAGACGCTGGGCGAGGAAATCCGCGACCGCGTCGAAACGCATTCGGGCATCCGGCTCGAATGGGAAATCCGCCGGATCGGCCGACCCGCCAACGACCCGGGAGGCGCCGCGTGAACGCCGCCCCGAAAAAGACGGTCGCCGTCCTCGAAGGCGGCTGGTCGAGCGAACGCGAGGTTTCCCTGATGGGCAGCGGCCAGATCGCCGCCGCGCTGACGGAGGCGGGATACGACGTCCGCCGGATCGACGTTCGCCGCGACCTGCGCCAGCTCATCGACGACCTGACGCCGGCGCCGGACGTCGTCTACAACGCGCTGCACGGCCCCTACGGCGAGGACGGCTGCCTGCAGGGCGTTCTCGAATGCCTCGGCATCCCCTATTCGCACTCGGGCGTCATGGCGTCTGCGATGGCGATGGACAAGCCGATGGCTAAGGTCCTGTTCGAAAAGGCCGGCATCCCGTGCGCGCCGCACCTGATCGTCACGCGCGACGATTATCTCGGCGGCAAGGTCATGGACCTGCCCTACGTACTGAAACCGCTCAACGAGGGCTCCAGCGTCGGCGTGACCATCGTACGCGACGACGCGGACAAGCCGGGGGCCGATCACGACATCTGGTCGCACGGCACGCGCGTCATGATCGAACGCTATATCGACGGCCGCGAGCTGACCGTGTCCGTCATGGGAGATCGCGCGCTCGGCGTGACGGAGCTTCGCCCGCACGAAGGTTTCTACGACTACGAGGCGAAATACACCGACGGCAAGACCGAGCATCTCGTACCCGCACCGGTTCACCCCGAGGCCTACGAACAGGCGATGGATTACGCGGTGCGCGCCCATAAGGCGCTCGGCTGCCGCGGCATCTCGCGCTCGGACTTCATATACGACGACCGGGGAGGAGAGCCGGGACAGCTCTACATCCTCGAACTCAACACGCAGCCCGGCATGACGCCGCTGTCGCTGGCACCCGAACAGGCAACCCATGTCGGTATCGGCTTCGGCGAACTCGTTAGCTGGATGGTGGAGAACGCAGCATGCGATGGCTGAACCGCGATAAGAAAAAGGCCGCGAAATCCGGCAAGACGAAACGCGCGGCAACGGCCCGCAAACGGCCGATGCCACGCTGGGCGAAGCGTACGGTGCGCGGTGCGGCGGCGGCCGTCGCCCTCGGCACGGTGCTGGGCGGCCCGGTCTGGCTGTGGAAATCCGGCTGGGTCGCGGAAACCGCAGGCGCGGTCGGCGCCTCGCTGTCGCGCTCGCTGGGCGAGGCGGGCCTGCGCGTGGACCAGGTCTATCTGCACGGCCGCCTCAACGAATCCGCGGACGACATCGCCGACGCGCTGGCCATCGACCGCGGCACCCCCATCCTCTCCGTCGACCTGGAACAGGCGCGGGCGCGCGTCGAGGCGCTCAGCTGGGTGCGCGTTGCCGGAATCAGGCGCGAGTTTCCGAACGCGATCCGCGTCACCGTCTCCGAACGCCGGCCGCTCGCACTGTGGCAGCGCGGCAGCAAGCTTACCCTCGTCGACGACGAAGGCGTGATCATAACCGACCGCGGCCTCGACCGGTTCGCGAACCTGCTGGTGATCGTCGGCGACGACGCGCCGGCGCATGCACAAAAACTGCTTGCGACCCTGTCGGCCGAGCCGGGCCTGTTGGAGCGGGTCGACGCCGCCGTCCGCGTGGGCAAGCGCCGCTGGAACGTCCGCATGGACAACGGCGTCTTCGTCCGGCTGCCGGAGAAGGACGCCGACGGCGCATGGCACAGATTTGCGCGGCTCGAGCGCGAGCACGGGCTCCTCAAGCAGGACCTGCTGTCGATCGATCTCCGCATACCCGACCAACTCATCGTCCGCACCCGCGTCGAGCGCCCGGCGCTCGAACGCAAGGTGCGCGACCGCAGGGGCAAGGACACATGACCGAACCGGCCAGGGAGCACCACTGAAAGTGGCCAAGATTCGCACAGGGATAATCGCCGCGCTCGATATCGGCAGCGCCAAGGTCTGCTGTTTCATCGCGCACGTGAACGCCGACGGCGGCATCCGCGTCATCGGTGTCGCCCAGCAGGCGGCAAGCGGCATCCGCAACGGCGCCGTCATCGACATGGAGGCGGCGCAGGCCGCGATCCTCACCGCCGTCAGCGCGGCGGAGGAAATGGCGGGCGAGCGGATCGACCGGATCTTCGTCAATCTGTCGGCGGGCCGTATCTATTCGCAGATCCAGGAGTTCGAGGTCTCGATCGCCGGCCACGAGATTGCGGCGTCGGATCTCCAGCGCGCCAAGGAACGCAATTTCCAGATAGAGCGGCCGGAGGACCGGGAACTGATCCACTGCCTGCCGGTCGGCTATTCGATCGACGGCAACCGCGGCATCCACGATCCGCGCGGCATGTTCGGCGAACGGCTCGGCGTGAGTTTCCATCACATCAACGCGGCCGTCGGACCGGTGCGAAACCTGAAGACCTGCGTCGCGCGCTGCCATCTCGATATCGAGGAGGTCGTGATGTCGCCCTACGCTTCCGGCCTGTCTTGCCTGGTCGAGGACGAAAAGGATCTCGGCGTCACGCTCGTCGACATGGGTGCGGGGACGACGACCATCGCCGTTTTCTATGACGGGCAGGTCGTCTTCGCCGATTCGATCCCGGCCGGCGGCGGCCACGTGACCAACGACATCGCGCGCGGCCTGTCGACGCCCGTCGTGCACGCAGAGCGCATGAAGATCCTCTACGGCAGCGCGATCCCGCAGCAGTCGGACGAGAACGAGATGATCGACGTTCCCCTGGTGGGCGAGGACGATCACAACCACCCCAATCACGTGCCGCGCTCGATCCTGAACGGAATCATCCGGCCGCGCATGGAGGAAATCTTCGAACTCGTCCGCGAACGCCTGGAAACCAGCGGCGCCGATCGGCTGTCGGGACGACGCCTGGTCCTGACCGGCGGGGCCTGCCAGCTCCACGGCATTCCGGAACTCGCCGGCCTCGTGCTTGAAAAGCAGGTGCGTGTCGGCCGCCCGCTCCGGATCAGCGGACTCGCGGAAGCGACGAGCGGCCCGGCCTTTTCGACCTGCTCCGGCCTGCTCCGCTACGCGGTCGAGAAATATTCCGGCGCGCTCGAAGACACCCAGACCGCCGAGGACGCGCCCGTCGGGCGGTTCGCTCGCCTCGGCCAATGGATCAAGGAGAGTTTCTGACCCATGACCCCGTACAAGACCCCTTTCACCCCGACCGCGGAAAGCCGCGGCCCCCATAACCCCGATACGGTGGACGGTTCGGCCCCGTCCATCCCCTGTCCCTTCTCTGGCTAGGAGGCCTTCATGACCATCAACATCACCGTTCCAGAACAGCAGAACCACCTGAAGCCGAGGATCACCGTGATCGGCGTCGGCGGCGCCGGCGGCAACGCGGTCAACAACATGATCGTGTCGCAGCTCGGCGGCGTCGAATTCGTTGTCGCGAACACGGATTCCCAGGCGCTGGCACAGTCTCAGGCGGAGCGAACGATCCAGCTCGGCCCGGGCATCACCCACGGTCTTGGCGCCGGCTCCCGGCCCGATATCGGTCGCGCCGCCGCCGAGGAGGCCATGGAAGACCTTATGGACGCCATCGGCCAGGCGCACATGGTGTTCATCACCGCCGGCATGGGCGGCGGCACGGGCACCGGCGCCGCGCCCGTCATTGCGCGTCTCGCCCGCGAGCACGGTATCCTGACCGTCGGCGTCGTCACCAAGCCCTTCCAGTTCGAGGGGATCAACCGGATGCGGATCGCCGAGGCCGGCATCGAGGAGATGCAGCAGTACGTCGATACGCTGATCGTCATCCCGAACCAGAACCTATTCCGGATCGCCAACGAGAAGACCACCTTCGCCGACGCCTTCACGATGGCGGACGAAGTGCTTCACTCCGGCGTCCGCGGCGTGACCGACCTGATGGTCGTTCCCGGCCTGATCAATCTCGACTTCGCCGACATCCGCGCGGTGATGAGCGAGATGGGCAAGGCGATGATGGGCACCGGCGAGGGCGAAGGCGACGACCGCGCCCGCCTCGCGGCAGAAGCGGCGATCTCGAACCCGCTGCTCGACGACGTCTCGATGAAGGGCGCGCGCGGGGTGCTCATCAACATCACGGGCGGCCCGGACATGACCCTGTTCGAAGTCGACGAGGCAGCCAACCGCATCGGCGAGGAAGTCGATCCGGACGCCAACATCATCTTCGGCTCGACGATGGACTCGACGCTCGAGGGCTGCATGCGGGTCTCGGTGGTCGCCACCGGCATCGACGTTCAGGCCGACGCTCAGCCGCGGCCGGTCCTGAAGGTCTATTCGCCGCCCCAGAAACTGATCCGCACGCCGGAACCGGAAGAAAAGGCCGAAGACGCCGTACCGGCCCCGACGGCCGAGAAACCGGCCCCCGCGCCCGAGATGCCGGCAGACGCACCGTCGATCTCCCAGGCCGCCATGCCGTCGCTGAATATCGGACGCCCGGCGGCACCCGCGGCCGAACCGGCGCCTCAGCCGGCGGCCGCAGCGTCGATGCCGGCAGCGCCCGCCATCGAACCGGCAGCATCGGCCGCCGCAACGGCGGAACCGGCGATGCCGGCGGCTACCGTCCCGACGCCGTCCCAGACGACGGCCGAGACACAGGCCGAAACGGCAACGCCGGCCCCCGCCCCGGCCGTCGAGGCTCCTGCGGCCGTGGCTCCCGCCCCGGCAGCGGCGGAGAAACCTGCCGCTACGGAACCGCGCCTCGTCGCGCGCAACGACGCGTTCATGCCGCCGCCGCCGGCCGATCCGCGTGCGCCCGCCGACTCGGCGGGCCGATCCGATCCGTTCAAGGAAGCGGATCTGATCAATGGCGGCAGCAAGACGGAACCGAAGCGGCGCAGCGGCAGCCTGTTCCAGCGAATCACGGGCGGAAACCGGGAAAAAGCGCCCGAACCGGCCTCGATGCCCGCCGCGGAGAGGCGTGCCGAATCGGCCGCCCCGGCGGCTCCAGCGACGCCCGAGGCGCCCGCTGCAGAGCAGCGGCCGGAGCCGCCCAGGGCTGCGGAACAGCCGCGGCTCGCCGGCGTCGACCCGGAAGAAAGGCTGAAAACGTCCCAGTCGGACGACGATCTGCTTGAAATTCCGGCATTTTTGCGCCGCCAGGCGAACTGACCGCCCGCACGGCGAAGACCGTCAGAC
>JAYQUR010000027.1:0-18429 GCA_038148075.1 Alphaproteobacteria bacterium
CGCTCGGTCGGGTCACCCCCTCCCTGGCCCTCCCCCTCGAGGGGGAGGGGACAGGCTGGCGCGTGGTCCGACGATGACGGAAACTTCGCAAAGCCAGGCCCCCCGTTACGGCATGGTCGTCGACCTGAACAAGTGCGTCGGCTGCCAGACCTGCACGATCGCCTGCAAGCACGCCAACGACACGCCGCCGGGCGTGCTGTGGCGGCGCGTGCTCTACGTCGAGCGCGGCACGTTCCCGGACGTCGAACGCCTGTTCATGGTGGTGGGGTGCCAGCATTGCGCCGAGCCGCCCTGCGTGCCCGTGTGCCCGACGGGAGCCACGAAGCAGCGCGCCGACGGGCTGGTGACGATGGATTACGACACCTGCATCGGCTGCGCCTATTGCGCGGTGTCCTGCCCCTATCAGGCGCGCACCATCGTCCATCACAAGGACTGGTACTACGGCGAACAGACCGCGCAGGAGGCGCTCGTCTATCACGACGAGCGCGTCGGCGTGGCCAACAAGTGCACGTTCTGCGTCGAGCGCATCGACGAGGCGAAGGAAGAGGGCAAGGTCCCCGGTATCGACCTCGAATACACGCCGGCGTGCTCGTCGGCCTGCATCGCGACCGCCATCCATTTCGGCGATTTCGCGGATCCGGAAAGCAATGTCTCGAAGCTGGCGGCGGACAACAATTTCTTCCAGATGCATGCGGAACTCGGAACCGACCCGCAGATCAAGTATCTCTACGAGGTGCCCGCCTCGACGCCCGGCCGGGATCCCGAGCCGGAAGACATCGACGACGAACGCCGTCTGGATCCCTCGGACCCGCTGAACGGCGAGCTGCAGAAATTCTGGGACATCCGCGCGGCGATGAATTTCACAATGGGCGGCATGTCGACCGGTCTCGTGGTAATGGCGACGCTGGCGCACTTCGTCGCCGGCCTGTCGGACACGGCGCTGCTCTATCTAAATGTCGCCGCCGGTGTCGGCATGGCGGTCGGACTCGGCTTCGTGTTCTTCGAGATCGGCCGCAAGCTGAGATTCTGGCGCGTTCTGCTGCGTCCGCAAAGCTCCTGGATGACGCGTGAGACGTACGCCGTCGCCGTGTTCTATCCGGCGCTCGCCGCCGACGCGATGTGGCCGAACCAGTGGCTGCATCTGCTTGTCGCCATCGCGGCGCTGGCGTTCCTTTACAAACAGGCGCGCATCCTGCACGCCGCCAAGGGCATTCCGGCGTGGCGCGTGGATCTGATGCCGACGATGCTGATCCTGACCGGTCTGCTGGAAGGCGTCGGCCTGCTCGGGATCGCCAGCGGCCTCGCCTCGTGGCGGTTCGAGGCGTCGATGACATTCATCTCCTATTGGGGCGCGGGCCTGGCGCTCCTGAACGCGCTGATGTGGCAGCGCTACATTGCATACGCGAAGCCCAACGGCATCCCGCCGCTGGCGCGCGAGGAGCTGCACCGGATCACGCCGATGCTGCGCCTGATGGGGCATTTCGCGCCGCTTGTCCTGTTCGCGCTCGCCGGCGCCTTCAGCTATTCGATGCTTGCGCTTGCCGGCGCCTTCGCGGTCGCCGGCGGCGTTCTGTGGAAATTCACCGTCATTACCCGGGCGAGCTATCAGCAGGGTTTCGCGCTGCCGAAGATGCCGCAACGCGGCTCCGGCACGCGCGCCGCGCCGGCGCGGCTGCAGGGATTGGGAGCAAAAAAGCCATGAACTACCGCTTCATTCACTGGCAGGAGTTCCTCGCGCCCGGGGCGACGGACGGCGAGACGGTGGGCGTGCTTACGCTCGACCGGCCCGACCGGAAGAACGCGCTGGGGCCGCGCATGGCGATGGAACTCGACAACGTGTTCGACGAGATCCGTCACAAGCACGTGCGTGCCGTCATCATCACCGGCGCCGGCGGGACGTTCTGTTCGGGCGGCGACCTGAAGGAGGAGACGCTGCCGCTGGAACGTCCGGAGGACGATCTCGGCATCCGCGGCGAATACGGTGAGCTCGCGACCTGGATGATCAACGATCATTTCCACGTCGTCGCCCAGCGCGCACTGAGAAAGCTGGAGGAGCTGCCGCAGCCGGTGATCGCGGCGATGGACGGCTCGGCGGTCGGCGCCGGCTTCGAGATGGCGATCGCCTGCGACCTCCGCATCATGACCGACCGGGCGCGCGTCTCGGAGATCGCGGTGCCGGCGGGCTTCGTCTCCGAGTGGAGCTGCCCGAGGAACCTGCCCAAGCTGGTGGGGCTTACGATGGCGAACGAGCTGATCCTGACGGGCCGGTTCGTCGGCGCGGCCGAGGCGAAGGAAATCGGCCTGGTGAACCGCGTCGTGGCGCCCGAAGAACTGATGGACGCGGCGATGGAGATGGCCGGCCGGATCGCACGGCTCCCCTATCTCGGCGTGCGCTACGCCAAGGAGCTGGTGCGCATGTACAACCAGGAGAACCGGACGACGGAAAACTATCGCGCCGAGCTCGACCGCGTGTTGGAGATCATCCGCAGCGCGGACTCTGCGGAAGGCATCAGCGCGTTGCTTGAACGCCGGCCGCCGCGCTGGTCGAGCTGAAGCGCTCGCTCGGCCGGGGCGGCGGCGGAATCGGAAACGGGGGCCTTTGAGCCCCCGTTTCGCTTTTTGCGGCCGGCGGCAGTTCAGCCGCCGATAATGCCGCCATCTTCCTTGACGATCGCGACCACCGACGGGCGCGGCGGCATGCCGCCCTTGAAATCCGGCCAGCGGGTCGACGGGTTCGCGAAATCCGAGCCCTTTTCGTCGGCGGGGTGCTGGATTGCGCCGAAGAAGGTCCGGTCGTCGGGGGCGAGACGCGGGCCGCAGAACTCCGCGCCGCGCGGCGCTGCGAAGAAATGCTTTGTCAGCATGCGGCCGTCGCCTTGGCAATCGGTCGCCCAGACCCCGTCGGCGAAGCCGGACTTGGGTGCGCCGTCCGTCGCGATCCACAGACAGCCCTTCGTATCGAACGCGCAGTTGTCGGGCGTCGACAGCCAGCCCGCACGCGATACGTCCGGGTGGTATTTCGCGCCGTCCTTTTCGCTTTCCGGATCGCCCGCTTTCAGGGGCAGGTCCCAGCGGAAGGTCAGGGCTGCGTGGTCGGCGTCGGCGCTGCGGCCCGGCGGGATCATCTCGACGATGTGGCCGTGCCGGTTCTTCGCCCGCGGGTTCGACGCGTCGACCTGATCGGCCGTGCGTCTCGTATTGTTGGTCAGCATCACGTAGACGACGCCGGTGACGGGGTTGGGCTCGACATCCTCGGGCCGGTCCATCGGCGTGGCGCCCAGCAGGTCGGCGGCGCGGCGGGTTTCGATCAGCACGTCGGCCTGGCTCGCGAAGCCGTTCGCCGGGGTCAGCGGGCCCGTGCCCCAGACCAGCGGCAGCCAGTCCAGCGTTCCGTTCGAATTGAACTTCGCTGCGAACAGCGTGCCGGCGTCGAGAAGGTCGGCGTTGGAGGCGCGGTCGTTCGGGTCGAACCGCCCGGTCGAGACGAACTTGTAGACGTAGTCGAAGCGCTGGTCGTCGCCGGTATAGACGACGACGCGGCCGTCGCGGTTGACGATCGCCGTCGCGCCCTCGTGCTTGAACCGGCCGAGCGCCGTGCGCTTGACCGGCGTCGACGCGGGATCGTAGGGGTCGAACTCGACCATCCAGCCGAACCGGTTGGGCTCGTTCGGCTCCTTCCCGACGTCGAACCGGTCGTGATGATCGGCCCAGGAATAGCGGCTCTTCGCCTTGAGGCCGTAGCGCTTGTAGTTGCGCGCCTCCGGGGTCTTCTCCGGATCGCCGCCGAAATAGCCGTGGAAGTTCTCCTCGGCGATCATCACCGTGCCCCAGGGCGTGGTGCCGCCGGCGCAGTTGTTGAGCGTCCCGAAGACCTGGGTGCCGGTCGGATCGGCGTCGGTCTTGAGGCGGGCGTGACCGGCGGCGGGACCCGAGAGTTTCATCGGGGTGCCGACATGGATGCGCCGGCTGTAGCGGCTGCCCGCGACCGGCTTCCACTTGCCGCCGTCCTTGACGATCTCGACGACGCTGTGGCCGTGCGCCGCCATTTCGATGTCGGACTGCTGCCGGTCGAGCGCCGTCTTTTTGTCGACGCCGGGGAACATCAGATGCTTGTTGGTGTATTCGTGATTGACGCAGAGGAGACCGTGCGTCCCGTCGCCAGAACCGGCCGGCAGCGGCAGGTAGCCGATGTAGTCGCAGTTGTAGCCGAACTGCTTCGCCTGCGCCTCCGGCGTCTGGTTGTTCGGGTCGAACGGCGGCGCATCGGCGAGGACGGGATCGCCCCAGCGGATGAGGACGTCGGCGGTGTAGCCGGGCGCGACGTGATGGGTCTCGTCATAGACATGCGGGATTTCGGTAAAGGTGAGAGAGGAGTTCGCGGGATTGGCGAGCGCCCGGCGGCTGATGCCGGCCGAGGCGAGCGCACCGACGGCGGCGGTACCCGCGAGCCCGGCGAGGACGCGGCGACGCGACAGATAAACGTCGGCGATCGCGGCAAACGGCGTGTTGCCGCTGTCGTTCGTCGGCATATCGTCGTCGTCGATGAGGTCGAGTTCCTCGAGAAGCTCGGCGTCCCGAGAAGCGAGAATTTCACGCGTGATGTCGCGATGCGTCATGTGTCTGCTCCGGCAATCGGTTGTGTCGGACTGCCTGACTAGACCTCACATCCGGACATCGGCATGACACGGGAATGACCGATCCGTGACAAGGGACGATTCCGTCATTTTTCGTCGTACAGCCCGCGCTTGCGATGCCAGTCCTCAATGCCGATGTCGGGATAGAGATCGAACTTCGCGTCGTGCGGCTCGGCCTGGACCGGCACCCACGACGGCTTGTGATCGAGCATCAGGTGCGTGCTCTCGGGCGCCGCCGGCAGCGGTGTGTCGATGGCCGATGCGAACGGATAGATCCAGTCGGGCCAGTCGGTGCCGTGCACCCAGAGCGCGGAGCCGCATTTCGAGCAGAAATAGCGCCGCGCCTTCGACAGCCCGTCCGCGTCGTAGTCGTCCCGGTCGTTCTTGGCCGAGCGGTAGACCGAAAGATGTTCCTCGCCGGTCACCTTCAGGGACTCCGCGTCTCCCATGATGTTGATGGCATACCCGCCGCCGCCCGCCGTCTTGCGGTAGATCGAGCAGTAACAGCGGTTGTAGGGATAGGGTGTGTGAGATTCGACGCTGAAATGCACCGCGCCGCAATGACAGGACCCTTCGAGCCTCATGACGATCTCCCGTTGCCGCGGCCATGATAGCGCAGCCCGCGGGACGCTGGGCGGGAATCGCGCCGGGAATCGCGCGGACCTCCGCCGGACGTCCCGCGCGCTATAATCGGGTCATGAATCGATTGGCGACATGGACGGTAAAATGGGCGAAGTGATTGCCGACGGGCTGTGGCGGGACATTCTGACGGCGGACCCGGCGTCGACATTTTTTTCCGGCCGGCCGGCTCTGTTCTGCGATCGCGACGGTACTCTGATCGAGAACGTGCCTTACAATTCGGACCCGGCGCGGGTGCGCCCTATCGCCGAAGCGGTGATTGCCGTGCGCCGGGCGAACGAAGCCGGCTGGCCGGTCGTGATCGTCACCAACCAGTCGGGCGTCGGCCGGGGCCGGTATGGCTGGGACGATGTTGCCGCGGTGCAGGCGCGGATGTACGAGCTGTTCGCCATCGGAGAGGCGCGCTTCGATGCGGTCTATGCCGCCGGACACGCGCCCGCGGATGCCGGCGGGCCGCCGACGTCGGACTGGCGAAAACCTGCGCCGGGGATGTTCCTGCAGGCGGCGGCGGATCTCGGCATCGATCTGGCGCGCAGCGTCATCGCGGGCGACGCTACGAGCGACATCGAGGCGGGCGTCGCCGCCGGGCTGAAACGAGGCCTGCTCGTACCGGGCCGCGACGATGCGGAGGCGGAACTGCAGCGCCTGTCTGCGGCACATGGCGACGCGGCCGATATCGCGGCCGGATCGATGACGGTGCTGGACTTCTCCGGCTAACGCCTGCCCAGAATTTTCGCCGACAGAATGCGCCCGAGCGCGATGCAGGCGAATGCAGGAACGATCTTCATGTATCGCGGGCCGAGACGTCGCGGTTCGGTGAGTGTGCGGAACAGCCATTCGAGGCCGTTGCGCTGCATCCAGAGAGGCGCCTGCTTCTTGCGCCCGGAGTGGAAATCGAACGCCGCGCCTACCCCGATCAGTACCGGCGCCTGCAGCCGGTCGCGCACCCGCGCCATCCAGTATTCCTGCTTGGGCGTACTGAGCCCGACCCAGACGATGTCGGCGCCGGCCGCGTCGATCTCGGCGCAGACGGCGTCGATTTCCGCGTCCGTGAGGTCGCGAAACGGCGGGCAGTGTGTGCCCGCTACCCCGAGCCCCGGAAACCGGTCCGTCAGCGCCGCCGCCAACTCGTCCGCCACGCCCGGCGCGCCGCCGTATAAGAAGTGGCGCACGCCCGCGTCGCGCGCTATCACAACGTCTACGGGCCCGAGGGCACGTGGGACGGCGGCCGCGAGAAGGCACCCGCCGCGATCTGCCGCAAAGTGATCGAGGCGAAGCAGTCGGGCGACCACCGTATCGAGATCTGGGGCGACGGCGAGCAGACGCGCTCGTTCATGTATATCGACGACTGTCTCGAAGGTTCGCGGCGGCTGATGGACTCGGACGTGCCGGAGCCGCTTAACGTGGGCAGTGACCAGCTGGTTTCGATCAACGAGCTCGTCGACATTGTCGAAGCCATCGCCGGCATAAAGCTGAAGCGCGACTACAATCTCGACGCGCCAAAAGGGGTGCGCGGACGCAATTCCGACAATACACTGATCAAGAAACGCCTCGGCTGGGCGCCGTCGATCCGTCTCGAGGATGGGATGGCGAAGACCTACGCTTGGATCCACGATCAGATGACAGGGTGATGTCGGAAGTTACATATTTGAGAAACCGCTGGTACGTCGCGGCCCTTGCTGAAGACCTGGGTAACACCCCGCTCGCCGCCAGCGTGATGCGTGAGCCAATCGTGTTCTACCGCAATTCGGCGGGCGAGGCCGTCGCGCTGGAAGACCGATGCGCCCACCGCCAGGCGCCGCTGTCGCTCGGCGAGGTCGCGGGCGACGCGATCCGCTGCGTCTATCACGGCTTCGAGTTCGACTGCAGCGGCGCGTGCGTGCGCGTGCCGACGCAGGCGCAGATCCCGCCCGGCGCGCGGGTGCAGGCCTATCCGGTGCGCGAGCATCAGGGATTTCTCCATGTGTGGATGGGCGATCCGGCGAAGGCCGACGACGCGCTGCTCTACGATTTTCCCTTTGCGTCCGACGCCGCCTGGCGCGTGCGCTATGCGAAGTTCCACGGCCGCTTCGATCACCGGCTGCTGATCGACAACCTGATGGACATCACGCACCTGCCGTTCGCCCACAAGACCACCATCGGCGCGCAGGGCGTCGCGGAACAGGCGGTGGCGAAGACCACGCGCGAGGGCGAGCACGTCACCGTCACGCGCTTCATGGAAGCCATCGCGCCGGCGCCCGCGCACGTCGCGGTGACCGGCTACGACGGCCCCGTCGACCGCTGGCAGGTGATCGAGTTCACGCCGCCCGGCTTCGTCTGGCTGCAAGTCGGCTCGTCGAAGGCGGGCACCGGCGGCCGCGACGCCGCGCCCGGCGACATGCTGCTGAACCGCCACACACTCCACGTCATGATGCCGGAGACCGACAACACCACGAGCTATTTCTGGTGCATGGCGAACGAGACCGGCGCGCTGACGCCCGAGCAGGAGCACGCGATCTATGCTGCCTCGCTGACGGCGTTCAACGAGGACCTCGTCATCATCGAAGGCCAGCAGGCCCGCTGGCGCCCAGAGCAGCCCACGGTCGACGTCACCGCCGACGGCGGCGTGCTGCAGGTGCGCCGCCTGATGGAGAAGCTGATCGCGGACGAGGCGGGGGAGGGGCGGCTGCGGGCCGTCTAACTCAAGCCCCCGGTTCCCCCGCATTCGGGAAGAACAGCTGCTGGCCGCCGACCTTGAAGCCCGCGATGGCCTTCTGGCCCGCCGGGCCCGTCACCCAGTCGATGAAGGCCTGCCCGTCCGCCGCCTTCACGTGGGGGTGCTTTTTCGGGTTCACGAGGATGACGCCGTACTGGTTGAAGAGGCGCTTGTCGCCCTCGACGGCGATCGCGAGGCTACCCTTGTTCCTGAACGCCAGCCACGTCGCGCGGTCGGTCAGCGCGTAGGCGTCCATCTGGGCGGCGATGTTGAGGGTCGCGCCCATGCCGGAGCCGGTCTCCCGGTACCACTTGCCTGTCGGTGCGACGCCGGCGGCCTGCCACAGGCGGCGTTCGGCCTTGTGGGTGCCGGAATTGTCGCCCCGGGAGGCGAACGGCGCTTCGGACGCCGCGATCAGGCGCAGTGCGACAGGGGCGTCGTCGGTGCTGCGGACCTTCGCGGGATCGGCCTTGGGGCCGACGATGACGAAGTCGTTGAACATGACGGGGTTGCGCTTCACGCCGAAGCCGTCGGCGACGAACTTCTCCTCCGCCGCCTTCGCGTGGACGAACACGACGTCGGCGTCGCCGTTGCGCGCGGTCCGGAGCGCCTGGCCGGTGCCCTGCGCGACGACGCGGACCTCGATGCCGGTCGCCCGCGTGAACTGCGGCAGGATCGCCTTGAACAGGCCGGAATTCTCGGTCGAGGTGGTGGACGCGACGGTGATGAAGCGGTCTGCGGCGTGCGCCGGCAGCCCCGCCGTCAGGGCAAGCGCGACGGCGGTTGCCAGCAAGAGGCCGAACCGGCGCGTCACCACGGCAAATCTCCGGCGACGAAGGCGCGCGCCTCTTCGGTCTCCGGCGATGCGAGGGTGCGTTCGGCCGGGCCCTGCTCGACGATGCGGCCCTTGCCGAAGATGGCGACGCGGTCGGCGACGCGGCGCGCCTGGCCGATATCGTGGGTCGAGAAGACGAGAGCGATGCCGGCGCGCTTGAGCTCGGCGAACATCGCCTCGATCTGGCGCGTCGCGCCGGGGTCGAGCGCGGCGGTCGGCTCGTCCATGAACAATATGTCGGGCTCGAGCGCGGCGGCGCGCGCGATGGCGAGGCGCTGCTGCTCGCCGCCGGACAGCACGCGCGCCGGGCGCGCGGCCAGATCCTGCAGGCCGAACCGGGCGAGGGCGGCCTGTGCGCGATCGGCGATCTCTGTGCGGGGGAACCCGGCGGCGGCGAGCGCGTGGCGCACGTTGGCGATGGCGGTCCGCCGAAGCATCACCGGCTTCTGGAAGACCATCGCGTGGCGCTTGCGGCCCGCGACCGTATCCGTTCCCGCCGCCCAGCGGACCGTGCCCGCGGTCGGGCGGTCGAGCCCGTGCAGGAGGCGCAGCGTCAGCGTCTTGCCCGAGCCGTTGGGGCCCAAGAGCGCCACGCATTCGCCGCGCCCGACGGCGAGATCGATGCCGTCGATCAGGCGCGCGCCGCGCGCCTCGAAGCGGAGGCCGTCGGCGGCGAGGGGGAGGATGCTGGGACGGTCGCGCACGGGCGTCATCGCAGCTGGTGATGCCACAGGCGCGTCGCGCCGAAGACGACGACGTTGATCGAGAGCGTCAGCGCCAGCAACACGATGCCGAGCCCGAGAGCGAGGGCGAGGTCGCCCTTCGACGTCTCCAGCGCGATGGCGGTCGTCATGGTGCGCGTATAGCCGGCGATGTTGCCGCCGACGATCATCACCGCGCCGACCTCGGCGGCGGCGCGCCCGAAGCCCGCGAGCAGCGTGACGGCGAGGGCGAAGCGGCCGTCATAGAGCAGCGTGCCGACGGCGGCGCGGCCGATCCGGCCGAGCGAGGTTAGGTGGTCGCCGTATTCGGCCCACAAATCCTCGGCGACCTGGCGCGTCAGCGCGATCACGATCGGCAGTACCAGGATCGTCTGCGCGACGATCATGGCCGACGGCGTGAACAGGATACCGAGGAAGCCCGCCGGGCCGGAGCGCGACAGGGCGAGATAGACGAGGAGCCCCGCGACCACCGGCGGCAGGCCCATCAGCGCGTTGACCGCGACGATGACGGCGCCGCGCCCCGGAAACCGGCAGACCGCGAGCAGCGCGCCGAGCGGCAGGCCGATCACCGCCGAGATCGCGACGGCGCTCAGGGTCACCCACAGCGACAGCCCGACGATGCCGAGAAACCCGGCATCGAAGCTCACGATCAGCAGAAAGGCCTGCGCGAAGGCGCCGTCCATTAGTGTGCCCTGAACAGTGTTCTTCAGCACTGATATACGGTTATTTTTCCCGTCTCGACAATCCGAATAATTTACGCAAGATTACGCAATATTATGCAGGATAAACCATGCAGGAAGAGCCGTATCTGACGACGGAGGAGGCCGGAAAGTATCTCCGGCTCAAGGCGCGCAAGGTCTACGAGCTGGCGGCGGCGGGCGAAATCCCGTGCTCGAAGGTCACCGGCAAGTGGCTGTTTCCGCGCGCGGCGCTCGACCGCTGGGTCGAGACCGGCCTCGCGCGCCCCGACGGCTTCTCGCCGGCCCCGCCGCCCGCGGTGATCGGCGGCTCGACCGACCCGCTGCTCGAATGGGCGGTGCGCCAGTCGGGCGCTGGGCTCGCCAGCCTGCCCGAGGGCAGCGAGGCCGGGCTGCGGCGGCTGGCGAACGACGAGATCGCCATCGCCGCGATCCACATGCACCGGCTCGCGCCCCACCAGAATTTCGGCGATCCGAATGATCTCGACGCGGCCGCCAACCTCGAGGCGGTCACCGAGACGGCCGGTCTGCACGATGCCGTCGTCATCGCCTTCGCGCGGCGCGAGCAGGGGCTGCTGGTTGCCCCCGGCAATCCGCTGGAACTCGAGACGGTCGGCGACGCCGCGGAATCCGGCGCCCGCGCCGTCCTGCGGCAGTCCGGCGCCGGCGCGCAGCAGCTGCTGCAGCGGCTGCTGGACGAAATCGGCCTCGACGAAAACACCCTGACCGTCATCGCGGGCGAGGCGGCCACCGGCCAGGACCTCGCGCTCGCCATCCGCGCGGGCACCGCCGACTGGGGCGTCGCGACCCGCGCGGTCGCCGACACGCACGGCCTCGGCTTCGTCCCGCTCGCCTGGGAACGCTTCGACCTCGCGATGCGCCGGCGCACCTATTTCGAGCCGGGTCCGCAGGCCCTGATGAAGTTCCTCGCACGGCCCGAGTTCGCGGACCGCGCGGCGGCGCTGGGCGGCTACGACGTGAGCGTGGCGGGGGATGTGCGGTTGAATGCGTAATCCCGTCTATCCCGCTTGCAGCTTGGCTCTGCCGGCCCTAAAACCAAACCCATGCCGCCAAAGAAAAACCCGCTGAAACTCAATCCGCTGCAGCTCAAGACGCTGACGATCTTCCAGCATCTGGCGCAGTTCCCCGAAACCTCGACGCGCGACGCCGAGTCGGGCGACGTGTTCATCTCGAACATGCCGCATCCGCACGGCAACCACTTCCACTGCGGCGACGCGGTGGTGATGAGCGCCGACGCGACCGGCCTCAAGAACGAGGCCGTCTGGAAGGCGCTGGAGCGCAAGGGGCTCGTCAAGGCGATGTTCCCGATGGCGGTCTCGCTGACGCCCGACGGGCAGGCCTATGACACCGGGCTCGCGGACAGGATCCTGCATCGCAGCGATCACTGATTTTTTTCGGTCTCTTTCCCGGACCGATTTCCGGGACTTTCTTCCGACGCCGTTTAATTGCGGCGGGTGCCTTGGCGCGCCCGTCCGTCCTGCGGCATATTGAGGCCCAACAAACTGGATAACGACAGCTCGAAGGGGGCAACCATGGCAACACTTCCGCGACTGAACGGCGTGATCGGCGCGCTCGAGAACGGCGGCACGTCCTTTACGGCGTTCGTGCCCATCGACGTGCAGAACACCATCGCCATCTCCGGCACCAAGTACGACGGCGTCGTGTTCGAGGGCGAGCATCAGCCGTGGGACATCGTGGAGTTGCGGGATTCGCTGCAGTTCATGCTCGATCGAAAGCAGATCGCCGAGTCGGGCTCGGTCGCGCCGCCGATCACGCCGCTCGCGCGCGTGCCGGTGAACGGCGTCGAGAAGGGCCAGTGGCATGCCAAGCAGGCGCTGGATACCGGCGTCTACGGCATCGTCTGGCCGCATATCAGCACGGTGGAGGAGGCCTACAACGCCGTCGCCGCCTGCCGCTATCCGCGCCTCAAGGACAAGCCGCTCTACGAGCCGCAGGGCATCCGCGGCGACGGGCCGGTGCGCGCCGCGCGCTACTGGGGCGTGACGCAGCCGGAATATTACGCGCGCGCCGACGTCTGGCCGCTCGCGCCCGAGGGCGAGATCCTCGTCGTCATCCAGATCGAGGACACCAGGGGCATCGCCAACCTGCCCGACATGCTGAAGGAGGTGCCGGGCATCGGCGCCGTGCTGATCGGCGAGGGCGACCTCGGCCAGGAGCTCGGCTTCCCGCGCCAGTACGAGCACCCGGACCTGCTGGATGCGATGGCGCAGGTCGCGGACATCTGCAAGCAGCACGACGTCATCGTCGGCCATCCGCACGCGACGTCGAAGAACATGCAGCGGCTGATCGACGAGGGATACCGCTTCCTGATGGCCGCGCCGACGCGGTCCTACAGCGACCTCGACGTCGGTCTCGAGATGACCGGCCGGTCGTAACGCACAGGGTATTTACAGGGAAAGAGACAAGAGAATGAGCAAGCCTGAAACACGGTCGTGGTTCGCGGCCGCCGACGCGATCAAGAGCGGCTCCGAAACGCCGCGCGACTTCCTCGAGAAATGCCTCGCTGACATCGATCGGCTCGACGGCGACATCAAGGCGTTCGTCGTCACCAATCCGGTCGGCGCGCGCAAGGCGGCCGACGAGTCGTCTGCGCGCTGGAAGGACGGCAAGCCGATCTCGCCCATCGACGGCATGCCCATCGGCGTGAAGGACGTCATGGAAACCGCGGACATGCCGACTGCCGAAGGCTCCGCCCTGTTCGAGGGCAGGCCGACGCATCGCGACTGCGCCGCCGTCGTCGCGCTGCGCGAGGCCGGTGCGGTGATCGTCGGCAAGACGGTGACGACCGAGTTCGCGGCGACGCATCCCGGCCCGACGCGCAACCCGTGGGATCTCGAGCGCACGCCGGGCGGCTCCAGCAGCGGCTCGGCCGCCGGCACGGCGGCGGGCATGATCTCCGCCGGCCTCGGCTCGCAGGTGATCGGCTCGATCATCCGGCCGGCCGGCTATTGCGGCGTCTATGGCTACAAGCCGAGCGTCGGCGGCATCAACCGCGGCGGCAGTTTCGACGGCTTCAGCCAGAGCTGTACGGGAATCCTCGCGGCAGGCCTGGCCGAGGTCTGGTCGACGACGCGCGAAATCACGTCTCGCGCCGGCGGCGACGCCGGCTATCTCGGCGTCGTGGGACCGATGACGCTGCCGGCGGCGGCCGCGCCGAAGAAGGTCGCCATGCTCAAGACGGCGGGCTGGGCCAATGCGTCCGACGGCGCCAGGGCCGAATGGGCGCGCGCCCGCGACGTCCTTGCGAACGCAGGGATCGAGGTCGCGGACGCCGAGACGAACGGCGATGTCGCCGCGGTCGAGGAAGCCATCGCCAACGCGATGCAGCTCTCGATGGACATCAACGCGTGGGAGGGGCGCTGGCCGCTCAACACCTACAACCGCGACATGGACGACTCGAAGATGAGCGAGACCGCGCACAAGCGGCTCGCGCAGGCGGAATCGATGTCGCAGGAACAGTTCGCCGGGCTGATCGCCGAGCGCGAGCGGGTGCGCGGCATCTATGACGGCATCCGCGGCAAGTTCGACGTCTGCGCCACGCTGTCGGCGCCCGGCGCCGCGCCGGTCGGCCTCGGCTGGACCGGCGACCCGTTGTTCACGGTGCCCACGTCGCTCGTCGGCATGCCTACCGTCACGCTGCCGGTGCTGGCCGACGAGGGCCTGCCGCTGGGCCTGCAGGTGATCGGTTTCCGCAACGAGGACGCCGACCTGTTCGCCAGGGCGGGCGGTATCCTGCCGCTGTTCGGAGGGTAAGCGCGCCATGAAGGCGATGATCCTGAACGAGTTCGGCCCGCCCGAGGTTCTCCATTACGAGGAAGTGGCCGACCCCGTGGCCGGGCCCGGCGAAATCGTGATCGAAGTTCATGCGGTATCGGTGAACCGCGTGCTCGACGTCGCGATGCGTGCGGGCAGCGTGCCGCATTACGGGGTCGTGCCGCCGCACGTGCCGGGCGTCGATCCGTCCGGCATCGTGACGCAGGTGGGTGAGGGCGTGACCGGCTTCAAGGTCGGCGACCACGCCGCCGTAACCATGGGCATGCCGAACGGAAAGCTCTACGGCATGGCGTGCTGGGGCGGCGATGCGGAGTTCACCAAAGCGCCGGCGGCCTGCTGCGTGAAGGTGCGCGACGAGGTGAGCTTCGCGGACGCGACCGTGATATCGCGCCACGGGCCGGTCGCCTACAACCTGCTGTTCAACATGGGCAAGCTCGAAGCGGGCCAGACGGTCCTCATCATGGGCGCGTCGGGTAATCTCGGCTCGATGGGCATCCAGCTCGCCAAGGCGGCGGGCGCGACGGTGATCGCGGCGGCGGGCAGCGACGAGCGCGCCGCGGTCGGCACCGAGCTTGGGGCGGATCACGCGATCAACTACAACGCCGTCAATCTCGAGGAAAAGGTGCGCGAGCTTACCGACGGCGTCGGCGTCGACCTGTTCTACGACAATATCGCCAACCCGGAGATTTGCCCGCTCGGCATCGCCAGCATCAAGCGGCAGGGCAAGATGGTGACGGCCGGCTCGCACGGCGGGCCGATCGTGCCGGTGAACTTCCACACCGTCTACGACCGTCAGCTCACCATCATGGGCAACCCGCGCAGCAACCCGCAGGACGCACTGCCGTGCTTCGATGCGGCGGCCGAAGGCAAGCTGAAGACGGTCATCGACCGCATCGTGCCGCTGTCCGAAGCGCCCGCGATGCATGCGCTGATGGAGAACACCCCCGGCGTCGGCAAGGTGATCCTCGAGCCGCAGAAGGGGTAGGGGAATGAGAGGTGCGCGCCGCTCTACGCCAGCGGCAGCATCACGTGCTCCCGGTATCCGGGACGTTCCTTCAGCGCGCCGAACCAGCGTTCGAGATTCGGATACGGTTCCCGCTCGATCGGCAGGTTGAACCAGCGCCACGTGCCGATGCCGACCGCGATGTCGCCGACCGTGAAACGGTCGCCCGCGACGAAGGCACTGTCCGCCAGATAGCGGTCGAGGATCGACATGCTGTGCGAGAGCCTGTCGCGCGAGGCCATCATGGCCGGCAGGTCGCGCTCCGCCTCCGGCGTACGCACGAACCCGCGAAAAACGGGGCGAAGCGCCGGGCTGAGGATGCCGATCTGCCAGTCCATCCAGCGCTCGGCGCTGGCGCGGACCTTCGGGTCGTCCGGGTACAGCCCGCTGAAATCGTGCGCCGCGGCGAGATACCGCACGCAGCTGTTCGACTCCCAGAGCGTGAAGCCGTCGTCCTCGACGATCGTCGGCACCAGCCCGTTCGGGTTCAGTGCGAGATATTCCGGCGTGTCGTTGCCGCCGAACTTGCCGCCGACGTCGGTGCGTTCGTACGGCACGTCGAGTTCGACGCAGGCCCACAGCACCTTCATCACGTTGGAGGACGTCTTACGCCCGAGAATCTTCAGCATGGTGCGGTTCGCTCTCCTGTTTGGCGCCTCCACGGGATGAACAGGATGCCGCAGCGCCATGCGCATGTCGACGGGGCCTGTCGACGAGAGCCTGGCGCATCGCCTATGCTGCCGTAAATGACCAGGACCGCTGGCGCGACCCGCGCCGTGAAGACCGACATCGTGAAACTGCAACGGGCGCGCATCGAGGTGCAGCGCGCCGGTGCGGGCGCGCCGCTGCTGCTGCTGCACGGCGAGGACGGCTACGAGCTCGACGGCGGGCTGATCGGGCATTTCGCCGGAAAGTTCGAGGTCTTCGCGCCGCGCCTGCCGGGCTTCGGCAAGTCGACCCTGCCCGAGACCGTGCGGTCGATGGACGACATCGCCTATCTGTGGCTTGAGATGATCGACGGTTACGGGCTCAAGGAAATCCGCGTCGCGGGCTTTTCGGTCGGCGGCTGGCTGGCGCTGGAGCTGGCGACGAAGAACCCGGACCTGTTCGACCGGCTGCTGCTCTCGGGCCCGCTCGGCCTCAAGTTCGGCGGTGCCTACGACCGCGACATCGAGGACATCTATTTCCATCCGGCCGAGCGCGTGCGCGCGATGCGGTTCCACGATCCGGCCGATGATCCGCATGCGGATTTGTCAGGGCTGTCGAAACGCCGCGCGCTGGCCTATGCGAAGGAGCGCGAGGCGGTCGCGAGGATGTTCTGGGATCCGTATTTCCATAACCCGTCTCTGGTGCATCGGCTCGGGCGCGTGAAGATGGCGACGCTCGTCGTCTCCGGGCTGAAAGACGGAATGACGAGGCCGTCCTACGGGCGCGCGCTCGCGAAGAAATTGCCGAACGCGAACTTCGCCGGCATCCCGAATGCCGGCCATTTCCCCCATATCGAGCAGCCTGCGCGCTTTCTGAAAGCGGCCGATGCGTTTCTCGCCGGCAGGAAGGGGTTCTGAGCATGGATTTCTATCATTTCTCCGAATTCGCCTGGCCGTACCTGCCGCCGGACGACCGGTTCACGTCGATGCGGCTCAACCTGCCCAGCAGCGTCTACGATCCCAGGAAAGGCGCCGATCTCTACAACATGATCCTCGACCAGTACGTGCTGGCCGACGAGCTCGGCATCAACTGCATGGTCAACGAGCATCACCAGACGGCGACGTGCCTCAACCCGTCGGGCGTCGTGCCGCTCGCCATCCTCGCACGCCAGACGAAGAAGGCGCGCATCCTCATCCTCGGCAACCCGGCGGCGAACCTCGCCGATCCGATCCGCTGCGCCGAGGAGATGGCGATGATCGACAACATCTCCTACGGCCGGCTCGACTGCGGCTTCGTGCGCGGCGTGCCCTACGAGCTGTTCGCGTCGAACCGCAATCCGACCGAGACCAGCGAGCGGCTGTGGGATTCGATCGAGCTGATCGTCAAGGCGTGGACGACGCATGACGGGCCGTTCAACTACGAGGGCAAGTGGATCCACAAGCGTCAGGTCAATGTCTGGCCGCGTCCCTACCAGCAGCCGCACCCGCCGGTGTGGACGACGGGCGGCAGCGACCTCGGCCACGCTTGCCGGACGGTGGCGGCCGGGCACACGTTCTCGATGTTCCTGACGCCGGCCGACCGGCTCGCGAAGATGTTCAAGGGCGTGCGCGCCTGGTGCCGGGACAACGGCTTCGAGAAACCGGCCGACGACAAGTTCGCCTTCATGCCGCTCGTCGCCGTCGGCGAGACCGAGAAGGAGGCGCGCGAGGTCGTCGAGCAGGTATTCTGGTACGTCGTGAACAACAAGGCGGAGCCGCAGCACCGCGCGCCGCCGGGCTACGTCGAGACGAACCTGTATGCCGACTTCCTGACCGGCAGGTTCACCGGCGGCCGGACGGACGCGATCCGCACGCAGGGCATGGAATATTTCCGCGAGAACCACGTCGCGCTCTATGGCACGCCGGACAACGTCGCGGCGCAGATAAAGTCGCTTTACAAGAAGGTCGGCGGCTTCGGCCACCTGATCGCCATGTTCCACTCGGGCGACATGGAGTTCGGCACCGTCGAAAAGAGCATGAGCCTGTTTGCGAAGAAGGTCGCGCCGCAGCTGCGCGACCTCGGCACCGTCAGCAAGCGGTTCGGGCCGCTCGGGAAGCGGCGGTCGACAAAGGCGGCGTGATCACAGTGGTTTAATCTTATGCGGAACCGGCCGGCGCGATTCCGCGTAAGCGGATCATGGCCTAAACGAACAAGCCGTTCAGCGCCGACAGGATCGCGGCGACGATCGCGCCGAGCGCGAACACGAATACGATGTTCTTGAGCGGAATGAGCTGCGTCGGGGGCACGCGGAACATCACCGAGCCGGTCGCGATGCTGAGGCTGCTTATAGAAATCCCGCTGGCGAGTCCCCAGCCGGCCAGCAGTGCCTGCATCAGCAGCAGGTCGGATACCCCCGTCGGTATGCCGGTGAAGAGCACCAGCAGGAAGGTGCCGGTGACGATGGCGTGAAGCCCGAACAGCCCGCCGATATTCATGGTCATGACGACGATGAAGATCGTCGCAGCGGGCGGCAGGGCGAGGCTTTCAAGCCACGGCAGGAGGCCGGTCTGCGGCAACGACGCCTCGAAAATCGCGCCCAGCGTCGTCGCAAAGACGAGAATCGAGGTTTCAGTCCCGATCCGCCCGAGCCCGTCGAGCGTCTGTTTGGCGACCGGACGTATCGCGTCGGCGCGCACCTGCAACAAGCCCGCGAGGCATAGCACCGGCAGCGACATGACGAGCGCCTGCAAAGTGGACAGC
>JAYQUR010000028.1:0-18049 GCA_038148075.1 Alphaproteobacteria bacterium
CCTTCGGCCTCCGCAACGTCACGCGGCGGCAGGAGGCGCTGGCGGAGATGCGCCGGATTCTCGACATCGGCGGCCACTTCCTGTGCCTCGAATTCAGCCCGGCGGTCCTCCCGCAACTCAAGCCGATCTACGACGCCTATTCGTTCCGCGTCCTGCCGTGGCTGGGCGCGCGCGTCGCGAACGACGCCGACTCGTACGAATATCTGGCGGAGAGCATCCGGCGGTTTCCCGAACCGGAGATCCTCGCGGGCGAGATGACAGAGGCCGGCTTCGGAAACGTCACCTGCACCGCGCTCAGCGGCGGGATCGTCTGGCTCCATTCGGGCTGGCGCGTCTAGGCCATGTTCACCGGTTTCCGGCACATCCGGCGCCTTGTCGGCGTTTTCCGCACGCTCGCACGCCACGATGCGCTGTTCGTCTTCACCCGGCTGGGACTGCCGCGAACGCCGCTCAAGCTGGCCGCGTTCCTCCTTCTCGTCCGCCGCGAACGGGCATTCCGGGACAAGAGCGAAGGCGAACGCCTTTCCGCCGCCCTGACCGCGCTAGGCCCGGCCTACGTCAAGGTCGGCCAGGCGCTTTCGGTCCGCCCGGACCTGATCGGCGACACGCTGGCCGAGGCGCTGACCGGGCTGCAGGACCGGCTGCCGCCATTCGACGGCAAGGAGGCGCGCGCCGCCATCGAAGCGGAACTGGGCGAGCCGGTCGACGCACTGTATGCCTCGTTCGGGGACGACGCCGTCGCCGCAGCCTCGATCGCGCAGGTGCACCGGGCGACGACACGCGACGGCGAGACGGTCGCGGTGAAGGTGCTCCGCCCGGGGATCGAAGCGGCCTTCGCCCGCGATCTGGAGCTCGCCCGCTGGGGCGCCGGCCTCGTCGAACGGCACCGGCCCGACCTGCGCCGGCTGCGGCTGGTCGACGCGATCGGCACCATCATCCGGTCGGTCGAGATGGAGATGGACCTCCGCTTCGAGGCGGCGGCGGCGGACGAGCTGCGCCAGAACTTCGCCGACGAGCCGCTGTTTCGGGTCCCTGCGGTCGACTGGCAACGGACCGCCCGGCGCGTTCTGACCCTGGAATGGGTCGACGCGATACCGGTCAACGAGATCGGTACCGACGACGGGGACGACCTCGACCGCGAAGAGATCGTCGCCAATTTCGCCAAGGTCTTCTTCCTGCAGGTCTTCCGTGACGGGTTCTTCCACGCCGACCTGCATCCGGGAAACATCTTCATCGACGCCGACGGCGCGGTGCATGTCGTCGATTTCGGCATCATGGGCCGGCTCGACAAACGCACGCGGCAGTATCTCGCGGAGATGCTGCACGGCTTTCTGACGGGCGACTACAAGCGCGTCGCGGACGTCCATATCCGGGCCGGCTACGTCCCGGCCCACCAGTCGGCCGACGAGTTCGCGCAGGCGGCGCGCTCCATCGCCGAGCCGATCCTCGGCCTGCCGCTGGGCGAGATTTCGCTGGCGCGGCTGCTGCAGCAGCTGTTCGCCGTCACCGAGAGGTTCGAGATGGAGGCGCAGCCGCAGCTCCTGCTGCTGCAGAAAACGATGCTGGTGGCGGAAGGCGTCGGCCGGCGGTTATTTCCCGGCGTCAACATGTGGGAGCTCGCCCGGCCGCTGATCGAGGGCTGGATGCGCGAGAACATGGGCGCCGAAGCGCGCATGCGCGACGCCATCGACGATCTGCTCGACGGGCTCGAACAGTTGCCTCGGCTGATCGGCGACATGGGCGAATCGCTCGACTCGATGTCGCGCAACGGCCTGAGGATCGATCCCGCATCGCTCGAGAGTTTCGCCGCGGCGCAACGCGCGGGTCGGTCGCGCTGGCCGGTCTGGACGCTGGGCGCCGCAGCCGTCGCGATTCTGGCTGCTCTTCTGGCCTGACGGGAATTCTTGCAGAAACCTTTGAAAATCATTAGGTTACGCGCGGCCGGAAGACGGTCCGGCGCACCGGAGACGCGGCATGCTTCACGGCAAACGCATCCTGCTGATCATCACCGGCGGCATCGCCGCCTATAAGAGTCTCGAGCTGATCCGCCGCCTGCGCGAACGCGGCGCGGCGGTGCGCTGCGTCCTGACCGAGGCAGCGACCCGGTTCGTGACGCCGCTGTCCGTTTCCGCGCTGAGCGAGGACAAAGTCTACGGCGACATCTTTTCGCTCACCGACGAAGCCGAGATGGGCCACATCCGGCTGTCGCGCGACGCCGACCTTCTTGTCGTCGCGCCGGCGACCGCCAACAGCCTCGCCAAGATGGCGCAGGGCCTCTCCGACGATCTCGCCAGCACCGTGCTGCTGGCAACCGACAAGGACGTGCTGGTCGCGCCGGCGATGAACGTCCGCATGTGGGAACACGCGGCGACGCGCGACAATATCGCGACGCTCAAGTCGCGCGGCGTCCTGTTCGCCGGGCCGACCGAGGGTGCGATGGCGTGCGGGGAGTTCGGCGAAGGCCGCATGGTCGAGCCGACGCAAATCGCAGACGCGATCGAGACCTATTTCGCCGCCGCCGCGCCGCTCGCAGGCCGCCGTGCCATCGTCACCAGCGGCCCGACCCACGAGGCTATCGACCCGGTCCGCTACATCGCCAACCGGTCGTCGGGCAAACAAGGCCATGCGATCGCGGCGGCGCTCGCCGGTCTGGGGGCCGAGACGGTGCTCGTCACCGGCCCGACGGCGGAAGCCGACCCGCCGGGGGTCTCCGTAATCCGCATCGAATCCGCCCGCGACATGATGGCCGCCTGCGAGGCGGCGCTGCCCGCCGACGTCGCCGTCTGCGCGGCGGCCGTCGCCGACTGGCGGCCGGCTGCGGCCGGCGACCGCAAGATCAAGAAGCAGCCGGGCAACGCGCCGACGCCGCTCGAGCTGGTCGAGAACCCCGACATTCTGGCCGGCCTGTCGCAGGCCGGAAACGCGCGCCCGCTCCTCGTCATAGGCTTCGCCGCCGAGACCGACGACCTCGTCGCCAACGCGACCGAGAAGCGCAAGCGGAAAGGCTGCGACTGGATCGTCGCCAACGACGTGTCGCCTGAAACGGGCACGTTCGGCGGCGACGACAACACCGTCCACCTCGTGACCGGGAGCGGCGTCGAGGACTGGCCAGCCATGCGCAAGTCCGACGTCGCCGCGCGGTTGGCCGGACGGATAGCCGAGCATTTCACGGCCCTGCCGAACGCGGCGGAATAATCCTCCCGCCGGGGCTGCCGATCCCCGAGATACCCACAATTTATGCACAATAAATTGCGGTCTTCTGTGGACCGCTTACAACATGTTGTTGGTTTCGGAGGGCCGGAATGGCATCTTTATCCGGCACGCTCCGGCGTGCGCCGACCCGGAATTCATCAGGAGGCGAGCCGCATGGCCCATTCGATCGCCGACATCGATCTCCCCGAACCGGCCGCGCCGGCACGCGTTCGCATCTCGGTGCAGCGCCTGCCGCACAATGCCGACCTGCCGTTGCCTGCCTACGAGACCGAACAATCGGCGGGCATGGATCTCGCCGCCGCGATCGACGCGCCGCTGACGCTGGCGCCGGGGGGGCGAACGCTGGTGCCGACCGGTCTCGCCATCGCCCTGCCGGCGGGCTACGAGGCCCAGATCCGGCCGCGCTCCGGTCTCGCGGCGCGCGACGGGGTCACCGTGCTCAACACGCCGGGCACGGTCGATGCAGACTATCGCGGCGAGGTGAAAGTCATCCTGGTCAATCTCGGCGACGCGCCGTTCACCGTCGAACGCGGCATGCGCATCGCCCAGATGGTGATCGCGCCGGTGACACAGGGGGTTTTCGAGGAAGTCGAGGCGCTGCCGGAAACCGCCCGCGGCAGCGGCGGCTTCGGCTCCACCGGAAGATAGACTCCGGTCCCGCCCGGGTCCATTTTAAGGCGCATGGACTACACAGAAGAACAACTCCACCGCTACGCGCGGCACATCGTGCTGCCGGAGGTAGGCGGCGTCGGCCAGACCAAGCTGCTTCAGAGCCGGGTCCTCGTCGTCGGCGCCGGCGGACTCGGTGCGCCGCTGCTGCTGTATCTGGCCGCGGCCGGCGTCGGCACCATCGGCGTGGTCGACGACGACGTGGTCGATCTCTCCAACCTGCAACGCCAGGTCATTCACGGCACCAGCCGCATCGGTATGCCGAAGGTAGACAGCGCCGGGAAGACCGTCGCGGACATCAACCCCGACGTGACGCTGGAGACGCACCGGACCCGGCTCGACGCTTCGAACGTGAACGCCCTGATCGCGGATTACGACATCGTCGCCGACGGCAGCGACAATTTCGAAACGCGTTTCCTGGTCAACGACGCCTGCCACCTGGCAGGCAGGACGCTGGTCTCGGCGGCGATCCTCCGCTTCGAGGGACAGATCGCGACCTTCCGCTCGGGACACGGCGACGGGGAGCCGTGCTATCGCTGCCTCTACCGCGAGGCGCCGCCGGCCGGCATGGTGCCGAGCTGCTCGGAAGGCGGCGTTCTCGGCGCGCTCGCGGGCATGATGGGCTCGCTGCAGGCGATCGAAGTTATGAAGGAGATAATGGGGATCGGGGAAAGCCTCGCGGGATCGCTCCTTATTTACGACGCGCTGTCGACGACCGTCCGCAAGATGAATCTGCCGCGCGATCCGGGCTGCCCCCTGTGCGGGGACGCGCCCTCGATCACCGACCTGTCGGCCTACGCGGTATAGCGGATCCGGCCGTCATGACCTCTCCCGACAAGCTGTCGCTGATCGTCCAGTCGGGCGAGTTCGACCGCGTCCATTACGCGCTCGTCCTCGCGAGCGCCGCGCTGGCGACCGGAAAGCCGGTCACGCTGCTGTTCACCATGGCGGCGACGCGCGCCCTGACGCCGGGCTGGGCGGACGCCGCCCGCGAGAAAGACCTCTCGGACAAGGGGCTTGCGACCTTCGAGGAACTCCTCGGCGCCTGCGTCGAGCTGGAGGGCGTTTTCATGGTGTGCGAAATGGGCCTGCGCGACTGCGGCCTCGCCCGCGGAGACCTGCGGCCCGACGTGCCGGTTACAGACGGCAGCGCCGTCAGCTTCCTTGCCGACGCCTCTGCGGAAGGGGCGATCCTCTACGTATGACGACCGACAGCGGCATCAGATTTCGAATACGCGGTCCGGCGGGCTGTGCTGGTCGACGAAGCTGCGGATATTGACGATCACCTTCTCGCCCATTGCGATCCGGCCTTCGTGCGTCGCAGAGCCGAGATGCGGTGCGAGCACGACGTTGTCGAGTCCGAGGAGCGCCGGCTCGACCGCGGGCTCGCGTTCGTAGACGTCGAGGCCGGCGCCGGCGATCCGGCGGTCGGCGAGCATCCGGGCAAGCGCCGCCTCGTCGACGATCTCGCCTCGGGCCGTGTTGACCAGGAACGCGTGCGGCTTGAGCAGCTCGAGCCGACGCGCATCGAGCAGATGATGCGTTTCCCTGGTATGCGGACAGTTGATCGAGATGAAATCCATATGCGCCAGCATCTGGTCGAGGCTTTCCCAGTAGGTTGCTTCCAACTCAGCCTCGATATCGGCATGCACCCGCTTGCGGTTGTGGTAGTGAACCGTCATCCCGAAGCCGCGCACGCGGCGCGCAACGGCCTGCCCTATCCGTCCCATACCGATGATTCCGAGCCGCTTGCCCGAAATCCGATGGCCGATCATGAACGTCGGCGACCAGCCTTCCCAGCCGCCGCTGCGCACCAGCCGGTCGCCCTCGACCAGTCGGCGCGGCGCGGCGAGAAGCAGGCACGCCGTCATATCGGCAGTGTCGTCGGTGAGGACGCCGGGCGTGTTGGTCACCGCGATCTTGCGGGCCGCCGCCGCTTCCAGATCGATATGGTTCACACCGACACCGAAATTGGCGATGAGCTGCACGGAGTCCGGCAACCGGTTTACGAGATCGGCGTCGATGCGGTCGGTTACGGTCGGAACGAGGACATCGGCGCCGTCCGCGGCGGCTACGATCTCGTCAGCGGTCATCGGCGAATCGGAAGCGTTGAGGCGGGCCTCGAACAACTCCATCATCCGCGTCTCGACGTCGCCCGGCAGTCTTCGCGTCACGATGACGACCGGCTTGCTGCGCGTCATCCCGTTCGTTCCTCCCTTTATCTCGACAGGGCGTATCAGGCCGGAAGTTGGTTGTCCAGAGATGTTCCCGGAGATGCAGAGGGCGTGGAGCCGAGTCGCCCGAACGCCTATAATCGCGTCATGCCCCGCGCCGGAAAACTTGCCGCCGCCCTAGCACTGACGCTGCTGGTATGCGCCGGACTTGCCCCGATTGCCGCCGCCCAGACCGGCCTGCCGCTGCCGCGGTTCGCTTCGCTGCGCGCCGACAAGGTGCACATGCGGACGGGTCCGGGCATCCGCTATCCCGTCGAATGGGTGTATGTCTTCCGGGGAATGCCCGTGGAGATCGTCGGCGAGTTCGAAAACTGGCGCCGCGTCCGAGACTGGCAGGGCTCCGAAGGCTGGGTACACCGGACGATGCTGTCGGGCCGCCGGACCGCGTTGGTAACGGGCGGCCTGCAGCCGCTTCGCACCGACCCCGCTCCGGAAGCCGAAATCGTCGCGCGTGCGGAAGAAAGGGTTCTGGCGCGCATACTCAAGTGCGAAAAAGACTGGTGCCGCCTCGACCTGTCGGGGAAACGGGGCTGGATGCGGCGTTCGCACGTCTGGGGCGTGTATTCGAACGAAAATATCGAATAGAGCGAATAGGCCTTTTCGGACCGCGGCCCCCGTCCCCGCGAACGATCTTGGAACGCCCGCGCCGTCCGCCCTTCTGTCGCCTAGGGACCGAGTTCGATCTCGACGCTCACCTCGTTGCCTTTTCCGATATAGCGAAAAGCGCTGAACCCTGCGGCTTCCGCGAGGGCAATGCCGCGCGAATGGCGGCACTCGCTGGCAACGATTTCGCGCCCGACGACCGCGCGCCAATCGAATCCGTCGCCGCAATCGACGATCCGGAACCGTAACCGCCGATCCTTGCAATGGACATGCAACAGCGCGTACCTGTCGACATACCGATCGGAATCGATCCGACGGAGGACTTCGTCGAAGTAGGTGCCGTCGTTCAGAAGAAGCGTCTTCTGGTCGCCGCGAATCTCGAGATTGCCGTGTTCGACCGCGTTGACGAGCAGTTCGCGAACGCCGATGGACAACTCGCTGGACAGGGAAAACATGGCGGCAAGCAGTCGACCATAGCGCTCGACGTCCTCGAACGTCCGGATCGCGATCCGCATTGCGAGGTCGTCGGGCAAATCGGTCCTGGGGAAGGTATCCGCATCGAACGCTACGTCAGAGACGCCCGCCGCGAGCGCGCGGGCGGCGCGATCGGAGAAACCTGCCAAGATCCACACGCAACGCTTGCGGACGGCGGCGGGGTCGCGTTCGAACGGGTCTTCCCCGACGACGACGATCCTGCGCTCGCCGAAAGTGTCCCGAGCGGCGTATGCGGAAAGACCTTCGATCCATGCCCGGTCCGAGCCGGGAAGGACCAGAAAGGCGGAGCAATCCCGGTAATCCGCTGCATCGAACGCCCGCGCCGCTTGCGCCGGCGCGACGCGAACCCCCGATATGTTCGGCGCGCCGCCGTCCATCACCCGGCCTCTTCGGGAAGACGCTCGAACTGGACAAGCGTGAGATCGTCGTTGAGCGGGGCATCGAGGCGGCCGAAAAAGTCCTGAACGAGCCCGTCGAACGGCGTTTCTGCGTCGATGCCCGCCCTCCCGGTCAGCACGTCGCTGATCCGGTCCTCATCGTAGACGGGATCGACCATGCTCGGCGTTTCCGTCAGGGCATCGCTATAGAGAAACACGCTGCTCCCCGGAGGGAACGGCAGTTCGGTTACCGGGTATTCGGATCCGCGAACCATGCCCAGCGGACGCCCCTGCGACGGGCAGAAGATGTCACCGTATTCTTCCGGACGCTTCAGGAACGGCGACGGTCCCCCGGCCGCCGCGTAGCGAATCGCATCGGCATGAAAATCGATCTCCCCGATGATCGCGGTGGCGAATTGTCCGATGGGCAGAAGCTCGCTGAGTTCATTGCCGAGCCGTTCCACCGTTTCCTGCAACCCGCACTCTTCGATCTCCCTGCCAAGCGACAAGGACAGCGACTGGAAGCGGAAGGTATTCAGGGAAGCCGAGACCCCGTGGCCTGTGAAATCCACGATGGCGAAGCCGAGACGCGACTCGCTCACCGGCCAGAGATTCCAGATATCGCCGCCGAGTTCGTCGCAGGTCTGGAAATGATGCCTGATCCTGATCGGGTATGTCTGCTCGTGCTGCTCGACCATCGACGCGGGGGGCATCATATCGTGCTGCATCCGCCGCGCCGCTTCGAGCTCGCGCTCCATCGATTCGCGGTAGCGAGACAGCTGACGCAGCATGTGCCGATTCTGTAGATGGATGCCGACGCAGGCGAGAAGCTCGGCGTCGTTGATCGGCTTTCCGACCATATCGGTCGCACCTGCCGCGAAAATCCGGGCGCGATCTTCGGGCGAGTCCGCCGCTGTCTGCACCAGGATCGGCAAATAGGCCATCTGCGGATCGCGTCGCACGGTCTCGCAGACCTCGAGCCCGCCGATCGTGGGCATCTGTAGGTCGAGGACGACGAGGTCCAGCGTTTCGGTCCCGATGATCTCGAGCGCTTCGTCGCCGTCGGCCGCGAAGATCAGGTTGTCGTACCCGCCCGCGTTCAGATAGACCTTCAGAAGTTCCCGAACGATCCTCTGGTCATCGACGACCAGGATGCTGGAACCCAGAATCGTCCGGCGCAGCGCCGACACGGCGCCGGCCGACTCCTGCTTCCCGTCGCCGGACAGCGAATCGGGGGACGGTACGAGATTCATATGACTACCCGGGTTTCCTTGGAAAGGGCGCGACCTCGCGGCCGCGGTCGGGTCAGGCGACGATCGGAATCACTTCGTCGATCTTGGTATGCTCCAGAAGCGTCTTGACCGGGCCCTGCGGGCCGCGAATCTGGAGCGCCATGCTGGTCTGCTTGGTCTCGTCGTTGGCATAGAGAAGCATGCCGATGCCGGCGGAGTCGATCGCGGTCAGCGCGGACATGTCGAGAATGCAATTGCCCTTGCCCGAGTCGGTCGCTTCTTTCATGACCTGCTGAAAATCGCGATAGCTCGAGAAGGTCAGTTCGCCGCTTAGCATTACTTCCACGTGGTCGGCATGGATCTGTACGTTATCCGCCATTTCATACTCCTGAGTGCGGTAGCATCTAGTCGGCGTTTATACGGCGCAATTCGTAAGAAAGTATTGACGGGGACCGGCTTCGGGCATTCGCCCGGGCACAGCAATTCCGGTTAATTTTTGTTAACGTTCGACCGGGTAAGGAATGCCGTTCCGGTGCGGGCGCCGGATCATCCGTTCGACGCGCATTCGAAACCGTGTTTCGCGAAAGGGCCGGGGAATGCCTGAGTCTGAAACGGCGCGCCTCATTTTCAAAGGCTTGCTGGCAGCGATCGCCGTTATATCGCTGGGAGCGCTGCTGTCGCGCAGATGGCGCGTTGCGAATCCCGCCGACGGCGGAAAGCGCAGCGAAACACCGCGACAGGCGCCGGACGAGGAAGAGCACGAGCGTTTCCGGGCGTTCGCAGGGCTTGCCTCGGACTGGCTCTACGAAACGGATGCGGCGCTACGGCTGACATGGCTGTCCGACAGTTTTTCGGAACGCTCCGCCGTCCCGGCGGACGAAATCGTGGGCACGCGGTTGTGGGACCACAATGTCGGCGGTCTCGACGACCGGGAAAGCGTGAGGATCCAGCGCGAGCTGATGGAACGGCGGGAACCGTTCCGCGATTTCGTCTATTCCCTGACGACGATAGACGGAAAAACGCACTGGCGGCGAAGCAACGGCGTTCCCCGCTACGACCCAGCGGGCCGTTTTCTCGGCTATCGCGGGGCAACGTCGGACATCACGGACCAGATTGCGACGGAACGGAATTTCCGGCGCCTGATGGAGGACCTTCCGGACGGTATCTTCATCCAGCGCAACGGCATCATCGAATACGTCAATGCCCGTCTGGTTGCCATGATGGGCGGCGATAGCGCCGCCGATTTCGTCGGCAAGGACTCGCTGGTTCTGTTCCATCCGGACGATCACGAAGACGTCCGGGCGCGGCGCGCGCTGCTCCGCAACAGCGGAAATGCCGACCATGCCGAACGCCAGCACCTCGTCCGACGCGACGGAACGCCGTTCTATGCGGAAGGCACGGGCACCCGGATCGACTGGCAAGGCGGGCCGGCCGTTCTCGTCGTACTGCGCGATATTTCGGAGCGGGTCGCCGCCGAGGAGGCGCGAATCGTCAGCGAGGAAAGATACCGGCTGCTCGCAGAGCTGATGCCCGAAGCGTTCCTCATCCAGTCGGGCGGGGAGATCGTTTACGCCAATGCCGCGGCGCGCGATCTGTTCGGCAATCCGCGCGGAAACGATATCGCGGGCATGGGCGGGCTCGACCTCGTTGCCGGAGAGAGCCGGGACATTATCCTGGAGCGCCGGAATCGTGTCCTGGAGACGGGGGTTTCCCAAGGCCCCGATCTCGGACGTCACGTGCGCGGCAACGGGGAAACGTTCGAAACCGAAAGCATTGTCGGCCCGATGGAATGGGACGGCCGTCCCGCGACGATCAATATCATATCGGACGTGAGCGACCGCATCGCGACGGAACGGGTCCGCGCGGAAAGCGAGGCGCGATTTCGCGCAGGCGACGTCCGACTGGTTCTGGGAAGTCGACGCGGAGTGGCGTTTCACCTGGTTTTCGTTCGATCGACACCCGGTCCAGGACGTCGATGCCGCCGCGCTGATGGGCAAGCATCCGTGGGATATCACCCGCGTCGACATTGCCACGAGCAGCGCGTGGAGCAGCTTGATCGGCAGCTACCTGGATAACAGGCTTTCTTTTCGCGACATCGTCGTGGAGGGGTACCGGCCGGACGGCAGCGTCTATTATCTCTCTCTCAGCGGAACGCCGCGTTTCGACGAGGACAGCGGAACGTTCCTCGGCTACCGCGGGTCGACGTCGGATGTCACGCAACAGCGGATGCTCGAAAACCAGCTGCAGCAGGCGCTGAAGATGGACGCGATCGGCCAGCTCACCGGCGGGATCGCCCACGACTTCAACAATCTGCTCGCGATCGTCAGCGGAAATCTCGAACTCATGCTCGAGAATGCGGGCGACGGCTCGCCGGATGCCCAGTTCATTCTCCCGGCGCTCAACGCCGCTGCTCACGGAGCCGATCTCACCCGATACCTGCTCGCCTTCGCCCGCCAGCAGCCGCTCAGTCCCAGGTCGGTGGACGTAATAGGTCTGATCGCGGGCATGACGGAACCGCTGCGCCGGGCCCTGGGCGCCCAGATCGAACTCGAGACCGTCGTCCCGGAAGGAAGCTGGCAGGCCTATGTCGACCCCGCACAGACCGAGACGGCGATTCTCAACCTGGCGCTGAACGCCCGCGACGCGATGCCGGACGGCGGCAAACTGACGATCGAAACGGCGAATGCCGTGCTGGACGACGAGTACTCCGCAGGGCCCGACGACATCGCGCCGGGTAACTATCTCATGGTTTCAGTTTCGGACGAGGGGTCGGGAATTCCGCCCGAGATCATCGACAGGATCTTCGATCCCTTCGTGACCACCAAGGAGGTCGGCCGGGGCAGCGGTCTCGGACTCAGCATGGTGTACGGCTTCGTCAAACAATCCCATGGCCATGTCCGGGTTCAAAGTTAGATCGGCCGGGGAACGACGTTCAAGCTGTATCTCCCGCGTGCCGACCGTCCGACGCAGGGCTCGGCGGTGACGGACCGGTCGAGCGATATCCCGCAAGGCAATGGCGAAACGGTCCTTGTCGTTGAAGACGACCCGGATGTCCTTAACCTCGTGGATATCCTGCTGGCGAACCTGAACTACAGAACCGTCAGGGCGTCGACCGGACAGGAAGCGCTGGACACGCTCAACGGAAACGAACGCCCGGATTTGATCCTGACAGACGTTATTCTCCCGGGCGGACTGACAGGCGTCGACGTTGAAAAAGAAGCGGCAAAAACAGGCCCCGGAATACCTGTTATTTTCATGTCAGGGTATACCGAGAACTCAATCAATCATCACGGCGTTCTGGAAGACGGTGTTTTACTGTTGAACAAACCGTTCCGAAAATCCGATCTTGCAAATATGCTGCGCCGCGCCCTCGACGGCGCAGGAACGTCAGGCGATGCCTGAACGCGTCCTTATACTGGATGACGAAGAGGACTTCGCTGCCTATGCGGCCGCGGCGTTGAAACCGGACGGGCACGAGATCAGAGTGGTGACCGAGTCGGTCAAGATTCCGACCGCTATCGAAGAATTCGAGCCGACCGTGCTGATGCTGGATATCGTCATGCCGGAACCGGACGGTATCGAGGTCGTCAGCTGGCTTGCGAAAACGAATTTTCCGGGCCGCGTCATATTGATGTCCGGATACGGCGGAAAATACGTCGAGGTGACGTCCAAGATTGCGGAGGTAAAAGGTCTCCGCCTGACGGAAACCTTGACGAAGCCGATCGCGCCCGCAACGCTCCGCCAGGCCGTCGCCGGCGACTGAGCCGGGTCAGGCGTCGAAGTCTTCCGCCAGCGCCGCGCGCACTGCCTCGGGCAGGCCCGCCATGTGAGAATAGTTCTCGTGAGATATCCCGACGACGATCTCGGCGTCTCCGCCCCTGAAGGCTGCGATCTGCGCGTCGCTGAATGCGAAATGGACGAACTGGACAGACGATGCTTTCCCTGCCGCATTCGTCCGATCGACGTCTTCCTCGGCAACGCCCATGACGCGCTCGCCGTCGACGGATATCCACATATGTTCTTCGACGCCGCCGAGCTGCGACAGGATCCTTGCCCGCCGGTCCGGATCGCCGATCTCGAACATGACCGTCGCGACCAGCTCCTTGCCCTGGGGAATCAGTGGATTGTATGCGTGCAACTCGTCAACGATCTGCTCCTCGCCGCCGCGCTCGATATAGAGCATCTCGTGCACCTGATGCCACATCGTCTCGTAGTTCTCGAAATAGAACGTCGCGTGCGGCCCGACCTCGAGTCGACGATGCCTCTTCTTCTCGGTCAGCGCCTGCTTGCGTTCGCGCCGCGTCGCGGCGTAGTCGTCGATCGGAAGAATATCTTCCCGCGTGATCTCTTTCCGCATCGTCATCGCACCTTCCATCATTGCCGGTAGGCTTGCGCCAGCAGCTGGACCGGATGCGGCGCACGCTCGGGGACGGCGGGTTTTTCGTCTTCCTTCTCGGCGAGCCTTTCCATGCCCTGCAGGATATGCATGCCGGCGAGCGGACATTCCGAGACGACGTATTTCTTCGCGTTCTCGATCGCCCGGCGCGCGGCGGGACGGCCTACTTTGATTGCCGTGTCGAAGTTTTCCTTCATCATGCCCCACGAACCGCCGTGACCGGAGCAACGTTCGATGACGTCGACATCGGAATCGGGGATGAGCCGCAGCAGTTCGGCGGCCTTCTGTCCCATGTTCTGCGCCCGGGCATGGCAGGCAAGGTGCACGGTGACGCCGCCGTCGAGCGGCTTCAGGCCCTCGGCGAGGCCTTCGTTCTTGGCGATGTCGACTATGTATTCGCTGATGTCGCGCGTCGCCGCGGACAGTTTCGCGATGTTCTTGTCGTCCGGAAGAATCAGCGGCCATTCGAACTTGAGCATCAGCGAACAGCTCGGCGTCAGTGCGACGACGTCGTAGCCGTTCTCGACGTAAGGCAGCAGCGCGGCGGCCACCTTGCGGGCGTTCTTCGCCACGCCGTCGATATCGCCGTGTTCGAGCTTGGGCATGCCGCAGCAGGCGGGATGCACGACTTCGGTCTGGACGCCGTTACGTGCGAGGACCTCCAGCGCATCGGCGCCGACGTCCGGGTCGTTGTAGTTCACGAAGCAGGTGGCGTAAACGACCGCCTTTCGGGCGGCGGCCGGCGCATCCGGATTGCGCGCCGGCGCGGCGCTTTTCGCCCGTGCGGTCAGCGTTTTCCCGTGGAATTTCGGGACGGATGCGGCGCGGTCGATCCCGGTGACGGCCTCCATGACCGGACGGGTAAGACCGTTGCCTTCCCGCGTCGCCCAGTTGGCGAGCGGGGCGACCGCACCGGCGAGCTTGCCGTTACGGTCGGTTTCGGAGATCTGTCTCTCGACGAAACCGACCTGGCCCTTCTTGAACTCGACCGCGCGGTAGCGCAGCAGGAGATGGGGCAGATCGAGATTGAATTCATGCGGCGGCACGTATGGGCACTTCGTCAGGAAGCACATGTCGCACAGGGTGCAGGCGTCGACGACGCCCTTGAAATCCTTCGAATCGACGGTGTCGAGCTCCATGCTCTCCGCCTCGTCGATCAGGTCGAACAGCCTCGGAAACGAATCGCAGAGATTGTGACAGCGGCGGCAGCCGTGACAGACGTCGAACTGGCGGCGCAATTCCGCGTCGAGCTTCTCTTCGTCGTAGAAATCCGGATCCCGCCAGGGAATAGGGTGCCTTTCCGGGGCTTCGAGACTGCCTTCCGACATGGCGATTCATCCTCGCGATCAATCTGAAGCGGAAAGGGCCCGGCCCCTGCGGCCGGGTCCCGTCCTATAACTCCGCCGTCCGTGCGGACGGCAAACGGTCGTAATCAGGCGAGCTCGTCGAGCGCCTTCTGGAAACGGCCGGCATGCGAGCGCTCGGCCTTGGCCAGCGTCTCGAACCAGTCGGCGATTTCGTCGAAGCCTTCATCGCGGGCCTCGCGGGCCATGCCGGGATACATGTCGGTGTATTCGTGGGTCTCGCCGGCAACGGCGGCCTTCAGGTTTTCGGCGGTCGAGCCGATGGGCTCGCCGGTCGCCGGGTCGCCGGTCTCTTCGAGATACTCCAGATGGCCGTGCGCATGACCGGTCTCGCCCTCGGCGGTCGACCGGAAAACGGCGGCGACGTCGTTGTAGCCTTCGACGTCGGCCTTCTGCGCGAAATACAGATAGCGGCGGTTCGCCTGGGATTCGCCGGCAAAGGCCTCCTTGAGATTATTCTCGGTCTTGGTTCCTGCTAGTGACGGCATATCTGGCTCCTTGTTTCTTTCGTGGTGTAGCGTTTCTGGTTGCGTCGTTCAGGCGGGATCAATTTCGGGCGGCCGGTGTCCCGTGGCACGCCTCACCCCTTCGATTGCTCCTCGAGAACACCCGTTATATAGGCACGCTGCGGCGCGCCGTCAACAGATTAGAATAATTCCAGGAAAACCGTCAGGAATCGCTGCCGACGCGCACGATAACGTCGACGCGGCGCACGGCCGTGCCCGCCGGCGCGGCGGGAAGCGCGTCGACGCGGATCCGGTCGCTCGGGATATCTTCTAGACGACCCGATTCCTCGTGGAAGAAATGATGATGATCGCCGGTATTGGTATCGAAATAGGACCGGCCGGCCTCCACGACGACTTCGCGCATCAGACCGGCATCGGTGAACTGGTGCAGCGCATTGTAGACGGTGGCCAGCGAAACGCTGACGCCGGCGCCGCGCGCCTCGTCGTGCAGCTCCTCGGCGGTCATGTGACGGTTCTCGCCCTCGAATAGCAGTTTTGCGAGGGCGATGCGCTGGCGCGTCGGCCGCAGACCGGCCGCCTTGAGACGCGCGATGACGCCCGAATAGGGACGTTCCGATACAGAATCACTCATCATGCGCTAGATATAGGACAAGTTAGAATCGATTTAAAGTCCCGATTGCGAACCGGACGCAACTGGCGGGCGCCGCTTCCCGCGAGGAAAAAAGGTCTAGTCGCCGGTGTGAAGCTGGTCGATCAGCTGCTTCACGGTCGGGATGAAGCCGTTGGAATAGAACGGATCCTCCGCGAAACGATAGGCATTGTGACCGGCGAACATGAGCTGCTCGTCGACTTCGCCGCCATGGGCGATGTCCTGCAAGGTCTTCTGAATGCAAAAGGACCGCGGGTCGGGCCGCCGGCCGGTGGTGCCGGTCTCGTTCTGGGCCCAGTTCGAGAACTGACACTGCGAAAGGCAGCCCATGCATTCCGACTGGTCGGTACGGATCTCGCGCGACTTGTCGGCGGAAACGAAGATGACGGTGGAATCGGGCGTCCGCATTCCCTCGGTCAGCCCCTTCGATATCCACTTCCTGGCGCGGTCGCGGTCAGCGGGCGCGACGAAGATCGGCCGTCCGCGCGGACCGATCTTGAATTCCGTGTTGAGCTCGCCCACCGGTTCCTCCGAGTAGGCGATCTGATGATCCGACCTCGACTTGAGCTCGTCGAGGAAGTCGTTGTGTACGGCCGACGAGTAAAAGCCCGTCGGGCTGAACTTGTTCAGGTAGACGTCGCCTTGCTTCAGATTGAGAAGCCGCTGCTTCCATTCCTCGGAGATCGGGCTCTCCTGGGTCAGCAGCGGACGCGTGCCGAACTGAAAGGCAACGGGCGCCAGATCCGGGTCGTCGATCCAGTCGGCCCAGTCGCGCAGGTACCATACGCCCCCCGCCATGATGACCGGAACCGTGTCGAGTCCCATCTCGTTCATCGTCGTTCGCAGTTCGACGACGCGGGGGCGCGGGTCCTCGGGGTTCTGGGGATCTTCGCTGTTCGACAGGCCGTTATGCCCGCCGGCGCGCCACGGATCCTCGTAGACGACGCCGCCGAGCCATTCGGGAAACTTGTGATAGGACCGTTTCCACAGGGCGCGAAACGCGCGGGCGGACGAGACGATCGGGTAGTAGTAGACACCGTACTCGGCGGAAATCTGCGCAATCTTGTAGGGCATTCCGGCGCCGCAGGTTACGCCGTGGATAAGACCGCGGGCGCCTGCCAGAACGCCGTTGAGCACGCGCTCGGCGCCCGCCATTTCCCACAGCACGTTCATATGGATGCGGCCTTCGCCGCCCGACATGTCGTGGGAGATCCGTGCCTGGGCGATGCCGCCCTGGATCGCGTATGCGAGCAGTTCCTCGTGACGGTCGCGCCGGGTCCGGCCCTGGTAGACGACGGGAATGAGGTTTCCGTCCTCGTCGTATGCGTCGGCATTGACGCCCGAGAACGTGCCGACGCCGCCGGCAGCCGCCCACGCGCCGGAGCTCTCGCCGTTGGACACGGCGATGCCCTTGCCGCCCTCGACGAGGGGGGCAACCTCCTTGCCGGAGATCATCAGAGGCTTGAGCGGTTTCAGGTCGGTCCTCCCGTCCAGGCCGAGACGTCGAGCAAAGGAACGCAGAGCGGTTCGCTGCCTCGCGACGCCCGCCGCGTTCCCTTCATATTAGTATATGTAGCGATTCGAAAACGGCCAGTCCGCGAACGCCGAATTCCCGGACCGGCCGTGTTCCGATTGAGGTCAGGAGGCCGTTTCGGCTTCCTTTTCGCCTTCGTCGGCGTCCTTGCCGGACAGGTCTTCGCCGGTCTCCTGGTCGACGACCTTCATCGACAGGCGGACCTTGCCGCGATCGTCGACCGCGAGGACCTTGACCTTCACCTCGTCGCCCTCGTTGACGACGTCGGTCACCTTGCCGACGCGCCGGTTCTCAAGCTCGGAGATATGGACGAGACCGTCGCGCGACCCCATGAAGTTCACGAACGCGCCGAAGTCGACCACCTTCACCACCTTGCCGGTGTAGATGTGGCCGATTTCCGGCTCGGCGACGATGCCCTTGATCCAGTCGATCGCCGCCTGGCTGGCCTCGTTGTCGGCCGACGCGACCTTGATCGTGCCGTCGTCCTCGATGTCGATCTTGGCGCCGGTGGTCTCGCAGATCTCGCGGATGACCTTGCCGCCGGTGCCGATGACTTCGCGGATCTTGTCCTTCGGAATGGGGAAGGTCGTGATCCGGGGCGCGAAGTCGCTGACCGCCGAACGGGCGTCGGTGAGGGCCTTCGCCATCTCGCCGAGGATGTGCATGCGGCCGCCCTTCGCCTGATCGAGCGCGACCTTCATGATCTCTTCGGTGATGCCGACGATCTTGATATCCATCTGGAGCGCGGTGACGCCCTGGTCCGTGCCGGCGACCTTGAAGTCCATGTCGCCGAGATGATCCTCGTCGCCGAGGATG